>JAAFHO010000567.1 GCA_013297575.1 Chitinophagales bacterium | reverse complement strand
CCCTCGACGATGAGCCGCTCGCGCTCGTGCTGATCGAAAAACTCAGCCAATCTATACCAGAATTACAACTGGTAGAGACGTTTACCAATCCTAAAGCCGCTGCCGAATTTCTCCAGCACAATACGGTGGATTTGTTGATTTCCGATATCAATATGCCAGATATTAATGGTTTGCAATTTATACGCGACCTGCCGGATGAACGACCAATGGTTATTTTTTTGACGGCTTATAAAGAGCATGCGCATGAAGGTTTTGACCTTGATGTGATCGACTATTTGATAAAACCGGTTTCATTGGAGCGCTTTCAAAAAGCGATCAATAAGGCAGCCAATTTACTCGCTTTAAACGAAACGACAGTACAGCCTGAAAAAGAGACCTATTTTTATGTTTTTTCCAATTACCAGCAGGTTAAAATTACGATTAGCGATATTCTATACATCGAAGGCATGGGCGATTATGTCAAGATTTTTCTTGAAAACCAATCACGGCCAGTACTTACATTAGAGCGTATCAAAAACTTGACAACCCGATTGGAGCAGCAAGGCTTTAGGCGCGTGCATCGTTCTTTTTTGGTCAATTTGGAGAAAGTAGATGCAAAGCACAAATCACAAATAAAAATAGCAGGAGTTTGGATACCCGTTGGAGGTACCTACCCAAAAATTTAATCTATGCATGAACATGTTTTTTCAACATCGTTTTAAATTCCATTGGGCTTTGTCCCGCTGTTTTTTTAAAAAAACGACTAAAATGAGTAGGTTCTTCAAAACCCAATTCATACGCAATTTCGCTACTCGATTTATCGGTATAAGTCAATAATCGCTTGGCTTCCAACACAATACGGTCGGTAATAATTTGCAGCGGGCTAGGCTGCTGGTGCAAAGCAAACAAATTAGAAAGCGTTTTTGGCGATTTATGCATCAAGTTAGCATAATCTTGTACTTGGTGCAATTTTTTATAATTATTTTCTACCATCAAACTATACTGCCGAATAATATCCAACGCGGGCTGTGTCGTGACTTCGTTAACGTACTGATCTTTTGCTAAACGGGTGAGTTTAATAATCAATCTTTTGAGCAGAACGCGCAGCATTTCGCCCTGAATATTATCTCTTTGTTTGAATTCCTCTTCAAAAACCCGCAATAACAAACCAAAACTTTCTTGCTCTTTGTCGTCAAAATGGATCAGCATAGAGCCTCTTGTGCCATAAAAAAGAAAACCTACGCACGACACTTCTACATCGTGTTCCACAATACAATAAAATGGCTTGTTGTATTGCCACAAAACAATATCGGTTGGACGTTCAAAGCGAAAGGATTGGCTGACCATCAATGTCAAGCAAGATTGAGCCGGTAATTTTATTGGAACTTCATCAATATAAACGGTTTGCTCTGCGCCTCTGTTCCAGGCAAAGGACAACAATGGTGTCTGGCGATCTTGAAAGAAATTCCGTTGGATATTGGTTTCATTTATCGATAAGCGAAGGATGGCATCCCCCGAGTCTGTATATTCGTAGCGCATAGTAATGGCATTTTTTTCCCGATACAAAAGTAATGAAAATGCTAAGATTATGATGCAACCGCCCCAGCAATTTCCATAGCCGCCGTTGAAGGTTCAATATTCCACTCGCCTAAAATCATACGGTGGACATAACAGCGATCCGCTTGCTTCAAAAGTTCGGTGCGTTGCTCGTCCGTCAAATCTCCTTCGATATGGATACTTACTGCTACGTTCGATTTCAAGTGACCGCCACTCAAGCGATCTACTTTCATTTCCAATGAGGCTTCTACATTACCAATTTCCCAGCCGTTTTTACGGGCGATATAGCGTACTGTTGCTACCTTACAAGATGCCAAAGCGGAAAGCATTAAATCCTCGGGGCTGAAACCCATATCTGTGCCTTTTGACGTGACGGGTTCATCCCCTACAATGCTGTGCCGCCCGTTAGAAATAATGCTTTGATAGCCAACAGGCAAGTTTTTAATTTTAATTTTAGTAGCCATGATTTAAGATTTTTAAAGTTGTTTAAAACTGAAAACTTTAACAAGGGGCGCGCGGCACTTGGCCGAGCGCCCCCTTGTTGAAAGTTACGCTTCTACCAATTCCAATGGCTGTGCCAAAGGAAAATCGACTGGAATTTGGGTAATACCGTGAAAATAATTGCTGATAATTTTGTCGCCAATAACAATCAGGGTATCCAATAAATTGGCTTTATCATAACCTGCTGCAAACAAAGCATCTACTGAGGAAGCGGATGGTTTGCCACGATTGATGGTGGTGTCTTGCACAAATTTTGCCAAAGCATCGAAACGTGCATCAAAAGAGGCTGTACCGCTGCGGATTTCGAGGATTTGGTCGTCAGTAAAGCCATTCATTTTACCCAAAGCAGTGTGTGCAGAAAGGCAATAGATGCATTCATTTACTTGACTTACGACAAGATTGATGATTTCGCGCTCTTTTGCTTTAAGGGTACTTTTGCGGTTTTGGAGCGTAAGGTAATCGGCCAATGCTGTTTCGCTGTAAGCAAATGTAGCATAAAGATTTGGAACAAAACCTAAACCCTTTTGAAGGTTATCAAAAATGGCTTGGTTGTTTTCGGATACTTCTGAGCGTGTTGGAACTGTGAAATGTGTCATTTTAAAATTAATTTTTGTTGTGAATAGTTGTTGTTAATTAATGACACAAAGGTGGGGGTGTTTTCAGGCCCAGTAGTAGGATTGTTTTCCCGTAGAATAACCAATATTTCCCGAACCTTATTTTTTTATAACAACAAGGTTCGGGAGTTCTATTTTTTTGCTTCAACTGCGTTTTTCGAGCAAATTAATTCATCATCCAAATTACCACCAACAAGCCCAGCACACCAATAGAAGCATACAATTCCTCTTTGGGTTCATTTTTAGTGATATTGAAAAAGTTAGCACCTAGTAAAATAACGAGCCAACTGGCCATACCGATTGGCCTAGTGATAGGAATGAGAAGGGCGATATCTGAAAGGATTTCTGCTAGACCAAGTATCTGCATCCAAGTCTTGCCGATGCCTAGTCGTTGGAAGTGGATCATCTTACTTTCCGATGCCACAAGTTTTAAATAGCCAAAAATAAATCCAGGTGTGACAAACAGCAATAAAAGCACCCAAAAAACAATAGATTTAATGTCCATAATTTAATATTTTAAATGAATAATAATAATGGCACAAAAGTCTAGTAGGTATGTGACAGCAGTATGTCAGCAGTGTTTTTGTGGTGTTTAATATTTTTAAGAAGGTTTCGTCATTGCTTGGCGCAGGATATCCAAAAGTGTCTGTTCCAGTTCCTTTGGGGCAATAGATCTTATTTTATCGGAAAACTGGAGCATCCATCGCGCTAAATAAGTGTATGAACGGGTTTCAAAATACATTTCAGTGTAATCGCCTTTTGTGATTTCCTTAATAAAGCCAAAATATTGCTTTTGTCCATCAATATAGGATAGCGTATCATTTTCTACACCAATTACACAGGGAAATTGAGGTGTATCGTTGTTGAGGTGTGTTTGCAAATCAAGCGAATGTGCTTCAAAAAACCGACTGGTACGCCGCAGTTGCGCCATCCGGTCGAGCCTAAAATGGCGCAGGGCTTTACGCAACTGGCACCAAGCAAGCAAATACCATTTATCATCGCGGTAAAAAACACCGATAGGTTCTATGGTGCGGTTTTCGGGTGCTGTACCCGCAGCACTATTGTATTGCAGGGATAATATTTCGTGGTCCGATATGCTTTGTATAAGGACAGGAAGTAAAGCGGTTGCATGATTGCCAACCTTCCTGCCATGCCCCGAAACGACTTGTATCGCTGCATCTATTTTTTCCAAAAAATCTTTATCCGCCCCTCGAAGCACAGCCCGCACTTTGAGCATAGCCGATTTGTATTGCTGGTCGATACCTGCATCGGTAAAATTTTCGACGAGTTTTTCTGCCGCTAAAAAAGAAGCCGCTTCATCGCGGGTAAATTGTACTGGC
>JAAFHO010000566.1:1214-4009 GCA_013297575.1 Chitinophagales bacterium | reverse complement strand
CGAGGTTTTTGGCGGGGAACAGAGCGGCTGATGGGGAATGCTGTGTTGTTTGGTGGGATGATGCGGTGAGGTGGAGGGAGATTAGAAAGCAGATTTCAGAACAGATATGATCCTAAAAAAGCATGAAGATAGCGATCACTGATGCCAATATTTTTATAGATTTGTATGAACTTGGACGGCTGGATTGGCTTATATTTGGTATTAAACTGAGCGAAAAAAGAATATCAATCTCTGATCCAAAAACGCCAACGATTTATCGACACAACAGGTACACACAAGCAAGTTTTCTTAACCTTTATCACCAATCATAGTATAGTACCCAATGCTTATTCCCAAGAAATTGTGGATGCTACAGTTGATTTAGAACAAATGATGGGGTAAATACGATTATTTCCCAAAGCGTAGTTTTGATGTGTTTATCTCGCATCTACGTAAAAACCAAAAAGATGATCCACTGAAGTGTATCGAAAATGGATTTAAAGTAGGTTTTATCTTGCGAATTATTGTCCCGAAACAACTTTAATACACTGTAAACTAAATTTGATTTTTACACTTTTTATCTCAAATTAACCTTAACGATCCTAGTGTATGTTAAAGTTCAGAAAAAATTCTTGTGCAAAAGTAAATCTTAACTACTTAATCGCTTGTAAATTAAGACATTACAATTTTTTCTTGCGTAAAAGCGGCGTTATTAATTAAAATTAATTTTTCCATGTAATAAATGTGCTTACCTTTGAACAATAATTCATTTTAATCCACTTTTTTTCAATCTCAATGAATAGTAATTCCACACTATTTTAGACTGGTAAATAACGGCATCATGCGGGCGATCATACCCGCACATTGTGTTATTGAACTTAGAATAATATTTCACTTGTGATATGTTATTCTAATGCGATGGTACGCATACTTCTGTACTGTTCAGTACATGAAGCATGTTACACTACATCGCCTTTATCGTATATTGAAAGTAACAATTAAATCTTATTATTATGTGTTCTAAATTAACTCATTTTTCTCCATTTGAACAAACAATCAGTTCAATGCAACAAGGCGTGTCCAACCACCACCACAGCCCTATTGTCACTTACCGTTGGCAGCGAGGGGCGATAACTTTAATGACGGCTTTGCTGCTTTTGGTGGGGAGTGTGAGCTGGGGACAGGTAGTATGGTCTGGCACCGGCTCAAATGCAGCGTGGCTCACAGCATCTAATTGGGGAGGTTCAGTTCCAACCTCTTCTCAAATTGCTCAGTTTGCTGCTGCAACATCAACAGGAAATACTGTTGGGATAAATATGAATACGGCTGGAGGAAATCAGCAAGTAGGTGCAATAGAGTTTGCATCTACCCGAACTTCACCAATGACAATTGGAAATAGCTCAACTACTGTAAATGGTGTTCTTACTGTAAATGGTGTAATAGTTAATAGCGTTTCCAATGTTATTTTAAGAAATAACAGCAATCAATTATTGACTCTGCAAAATACACCAACAGGTTCTGGCACTCAAACTATGGGTGTTGCTCTTGGGAATGCAACAAATAATATCGTAAATATTGATGCCACAGGAGGCATTACAATCAGTTCTATTATTAGCGGCTCAAATCCCCTTACTAAAGGAGGAACAGGATCTGGTGTTTTGGAACTAACAGGAGCCAATACCTACACAGGTCTTACAACAGTCTCAGGTGGGACTATACGTTTAAATCGTACTGGTGGCACTACCATACCCACCGGAAATAGCATTACCGTGAACAGCGGCGGTACATTAAGAATTTCTACGGCACAAACATTGAACAATGTAACCGTAAATACAGGAGGTACGCTTATAGTAGATGCTACACTCACAATTACAGGAACTGCAACCATCAACGGTACTTTCCAAATCAACCCAAGTGGATTTGCTTCAGGCACATGGACGTATGGACCTAGTGCTACGCTGATCTACAACAATACCGCTAGTTATGGCCCGATAGATGCAAGTCACACTTACTGGCCTTCATCTAATGGCCCCATTAATGTGAATGTACAAGGTGCGGGCGGTATCAACTTAGGTGTGTCGCGCACGGTCACTGGTATTTTCCAAACAGCAGCAGGTGTCACTTTAAGTAGTGGCGCAGCACTCACTTGTAATGATATCTGCCGTATTAATACAGGCGGCTTTTTTAACCAAGCACCTACCTATGGATCATCTTCTACTTTAGTATATAATACGGCATCCGTCGTTGGGTCTCCTTTTGGTCGTGGCAATGAATGGTCGGCCACCAGCGGTGCAGGTTATCCTAATAATGTAACCCTCACTGGTAATACGTTTGTTGATTTGGGCAACGGTGGTACAGGAACACTTCGCCGCTGTGCAGGAAAACTCCAAATTGAGTCAGGTTCGGGTCTGTTTATGGATTTTAGCACAAATGATATGACGCAGCCTTTGGTCGTCTTAGGTAGTGTTGAACAACAGGGTGCTTTATCACTTTCGGGTGCTTTGGGAGGCGATTTGAAAGTTGGAGGTAATTATACGCGAGGTGGCGGAACTTTTAGCCCCAATGGCCGCGCTGTGTTTTTTGACGCTGCAAGCGGTGATCAAACTATAAATGGCAGTGCGACTACGTTTGATTTTTTGATTGTCGATAAAACTGCGGGTAGTTTAAATTTGAACACCAATGTAACTTGTAATCAAACACTTACGCTAACTAACGGAGTCATCAACACTGGTGCCAATGTAATCGCTATCGCTGCAGCAGGCAATGTTGTACGCACCAATGGCTGGGTGAATGGCAATTTACGCCGTTTTGTACCC
>JAAFHO010000566.1:0-1204 GCA_013297575.1 Chitinophagales bacterium | reverse complement strand
CCTATTACTATTGATTTTACAGGTACAACATCTGGTTCTGGAGCATTGACGGCTTCTACTACTGCAACTGCTCCGCCTGCTGGTGCATTGCCAACAGGCGCACAATTAAATGCTGCTCAATATGTAAACAGGCGTTGGGTCGTAACCAATAGCGGCGTAGGTGGATTTACCTCTTATAGCCCTACTTTTACTTTTGTTTCGGGCGATATACAGGGCAGTGCAAATCCAAGTAATTTTGTCGTACGAAAATTAGACGGCGGTAACTGGGCTTTCACAACTACTGGAGTCACATCTGCTACAACAACACAATCCACTGGATTAACTTCTTTTAGTGAGTTTGCCATTGGGATACCCTGCCTTGGTGCTTCGACACTGTCGTACACCACCAGCACGGCCTCCTATTGTATTAATACGGCTATTACCGACAATACACCAACAGTAATAGGTGATGCTCCTATTACGTATTCGGTGAGCCCTACTCTACCGGCAGGACTTAGCCTTTCTATGAGTACAGGGATTATTTCTGGTACACCTACAGCGGCAGCAACGGCAGCAGATTATACAGTTACTGCTTCGAATGCTTGTGGCAGTACTACTGTTATGGTCAATATCACTGTAAACCCCTTACCCTCCTCAGTAGTGAGCGGCGGCGGTACGGTATGCTCAGGTGCTACTTTACCAAATGTAAGTATCGCATTGGCAGGTACACAACCTTGGGCGATTACCTATACAGATGGGACAACATCAACACCTGTAACAGGTATTTCGGCAAGCCCTTACGTCATCACAGGTGCAACTGCTGGAACCTACACAGTTACTGCAATCAGCGATGCATTTTGTACAGGAACTTCTATGACTGGAAGTGCCGTTGTAACCGTTAACCCATTGCCAAGCACTCCAACAATAACAGGTACAGCATCATTTTGCACAGGCGGCAGCACTACCTTAACAAGTAGCGCAGCCAGTGGTAATCAATGGTTATTTGCAGGCAACCCAATTAATGATGAAACAGGTACGACTTTGGTGGTAACAGCAGCAGGAAACTATGCTGTTCGAGTGACAGACGGCAATGCCTGTTCTGCAACATCAAGTGTTACTACAGTTACAGTTAACCCATTACCAAGTACTCCTACCATATCAGGTGTAACATCATTTTGCACAGGCGGCGGCACTACCTTAACAAGTAGCGCAGCCAGTGGCAATC
>JAAFHO010000565.1 GCA_013297575.1 Chitinophagales bacterium | reverse complement strand
GTCGATTTAGTTCGATGTTAGCAGTGAACGATAATATTACCCGTTCGGTGGCTTTTGAGGCCAATGGTGCTTCCAAAGGCATTGCTTTGCGTTTTGATCCAATGAACTCGAATACGCCTCAGTTATATCCTATTTCGCCCAATCCTTGGAACGAGCGTACCAATATCAGTTTCTATTTGCCCGAACCTGGGCCTACAGTACTTACGGTTGTGGACGGCTTAGGGCGTACTATCTATACCAATAATACGGTGTACAGTAAAGGTCATCAAACTGTTTCCTTGGATCATACACAAATCCCTGTTGCAGGATTGTATTGGTTGGTATTAGAGACAGGGAGCGGAAAATTGACACAAAAAATGATAAAGTATGAACATTAATTTGATGGTAGAAATTGTAATTAGATAAATTAATTATTCGGGTATTTAAAAAACAGGCCGTTATCAAGTTGTACAACCTGATAATGGCCTGTTTTTTTTAATAGGACTAGTAGTATACTTTTCTACTATAAAGTGCAAATAAGCATACAATGAGGAAACGTACACTTTAGTGTACGCAACGCTTTGTGTGCTAAAAACAAGCGAAGCGCCTACGATACGTCTTTGTGAACTTTGTGTGCTTTTGTGGTGAAAAAGCATGCTAAATCTATAAAAAAACGTATTTTATAGTGTCTTTAATAACTTTACCCCCAATTATTTAACCCCAAAAGCACAAATAATACCACCCATTAACGCAAATACAATCGCCCAATAACCGACGTGGATCGCAATATACTTCCAACTCCGACGCTCAAAAAGCGCAGAAATACCTAACACCGGCCACACTCCGAACAATGCAGCCATAATACCATGAAATGCACCGTGTTTGAAAGTAAGGAAATTACCGCCGTAACTCGCATAAAAAGCAGCAGCGTCCCGCATTTCGGCACTATCAGGAGCAGGTTGGCCACCAACCAAAGAGAATACATGTAAGGCGTGAAATACCACCGGCATGATAAAACCTGCCAATAATATACTTAATAATAAGGTATAACCAAATAATTTAAGCATATTGGCTTGCTTAAGGTATTCCTCATTGAATCCACAAGCGTTCATCCAAGCGTTACCCAATACTTTGGGGTTGTAATAAATCGCTCCCACCAAAAGTGGAATAAGACTGGATGCCAGAATAGGCAAAAGGTTGTACTGAATCATATAAATAAGAGAGTTAGGTGAAAATAATGATTGCAAACGTACAACATGGAACTCATTCCAACAAATTTTGTTAAGGTTATCGTATCTTTGCGCCTTGAAATTATGATGCACTTTGAACCGCGAGACGTGTTTCGCAAACTAGAATTTGATAAAGTACTGGAATTGCTCGTTAAAGAGGCGCTTACGCCTATGGGAGCAGAAATATTGGCTGAAATTACCCCCGACACTTCATTTACTCGTATCGACTTGTCTTTACGCGAAGTGCGCGATTGGAAATTAGCCCTAGAGAAAAATGACCGTATTCCCTTTGCAGCATTCCACGATGTACGCGATGATCTCCGTATGCTCGAAATTGAAGGTTATACCCTCCAATCGGAGTCTTTCCAGAAAATATTGCAAATATTATTGGTCACCCGCGATTTATTTAAGTTTTTCGCTCAAACCGTGAAACGAGAAATTTATCCAAAGATCTATGATATTATGCGGCCACTCACTTACGATGAAGGGCTGTCCAAAACCATTATGTCGGTCTTTGATGAAAAAGGCGACGTACGACCCGACGCATCACCTGAATTGCAACGTATCCGACGAGAAATTATAGCAAAAACAAGGGATTTAGATGCGAAATTTAGACAAATTGTCCAAGATTTCCGTTCAAAAGGGTGGTTGGCCGAATCCGGAGAAAGTTTTAGAAATGGCCGACGTGTACTCACTGTGCCGGCTGAGCATAAAAGAAAAATTCGAGGTATTATACACGATGAATCTGATACGGGACGTACCGTGTATATGGAACCAGATGTAGTGATCGAGATCAATAATGATATTTTTGACCTTGAACACGACGAAAAACGCGAAATATTTAGGATTTTAAAAGATTTAAGTGATAAAATACGACCGTATTCGCCCGTGATTGGCCTTTATTTTCAGGCGCTTTTAAGGATGGATATTATACAGGCCAAAGCCAAATTAGCTACTTCTATGAGGGCAGGTATGCCGATTTTGAAGGAAAAACCTATATTTAGCGTTCGTAAAGCATTTCACCCCTTGCTTTATCTCAAGAATAAGTCGCTCAATCGGAAAACAATACCATTTGACCTCAAATTGCACGCCGAAAATTATATCCTTATACTTTCCGGTCCCAATGCAGGTGGTAAATCGGTGGCCATGAAATCCATAGGTTTATTACAAATGATGGTGCAAAGTGGACTTTTAGTGCCTTGTCATGAACTCAGTGAATTTGGTATTTTTAGACAAATATTTGCCGATATTGGTGACCAGCAGAGTCTTGAAGATGATCTTTCAACGTATTCTTCTCGTTTGCAAAATTCACGTGTTTTCCTCGAAAAAGCCGATACGCATACCCTCGTACTCATCGATGAAATGGGTAGTGGTACCGATCCCAAACCGGGTGGTGCCATTGCAGAAGCCATTCTTCGACAATTACATCAAAAAGGTGTTTATGCCGTAGTTACTACGCACTATTCCAACTTAAAAGTATTTGCTTTCCGCAATCCGGGTATTCTTAATGCAAATATGCACTTTGATAAAGATACCCTTTCGCCCACCTACGAACTAAAAGTGGGAAGACCGGGTAGTAGTTACGCCTTTGAAATTGCGACCAAAAGTGGCTTGAAAAAAGACTTGATCGAATATGCGCGTAAACGCACCGGATCAGAAACAGCCGTAGATGACGTCTTGATCGAACTCCAACGCGAAAAACAAGAGTTGGAAGAAAAACTCCGGTCAGTATCCGAAAAGGAGCAGTCGCTACAACGCCTTATCAAAACCTATGATGGCATGCACACTGAACTGGAATTGGGGAGAAAACGCTTGAAAATGGAGCAAAAAGAGTACGAATTACGTATTTCTGCTGCTGCAAATCGTGAAGTAGATAAGTTAATTAAAGAACTAAAAGAATCCAAAAGTTTAGAAAAAGCCCAAGCGGTAAGTGTTCAATTAAAATCGGAACGAGCAGAAAAAGCCAAGCAAGTAGATGCAATCAATGAGCAGGTGATTCAGTTAGAAGAACAAAATACACCTTCTGCTTCTGCTCGGCCGTTGCAGGCTGGCGATTATGTGCGCCTTCGCTCTGGTGGTGCTACCGGACGTATTGAGCAGATGAACGGCAATAAAGCAACGCTTTCTATGGGACAAATGAACGTAGTGGCCAATCTCCGTGATTTGGTGGCTGTGGTAGAGCCAGAAGCGATCAGAAGCGGAAATTTGCAAACGGATATTCGTCAAGTGGCTGCTTTTGAAGGTAAAATCGACCTTCGTGGCCTGAGTAGGGAAGAAGCATTGGTGCAATTAGAAAAATTTGTGGATAATGCGCTGCTGTCCAATGCTTCTACGTTGCGTATTTTGCATGGTAAAGGCGATGGTGTATTGCGCAAAGCCGTTAAGCAAAAACTACGCGAATACGGTGGCAATGTAACCAATATTCATCACCCAGCACAGGAACTTGGCGGTGATGGCGTCACTATTGTGGATTTGGGATAGGATAAACAAAAAAACTCTTTTCGTTTTTCAACGAAAAGAGTTTAGTAACATTTCTCCTGTTTTAGCGTACTTGCTTCATTTGACAAGTGTAATTTTTCTAGGACAAAGGTACATCGGCATTAAGCACGTGGAATAGCGTATAAATACCTGTTTTTAAAGCAGGTATTTATACGTGGTTTTCTAAAATATTGGGACAAATCCGATCCCTCTTTAAAACTCCATCCTCGTTTTCTTGTTTAATATAAATCAAAAAGCGACCTTTGTGCACCCTTTAGGAATGAGATTTAAATAAAGGTACAGATTTGGGGTGACGATTTTGTC
>JAAFHO010000564.1 GCA_013297575.1 Chitinophagales bacterium | reverse complement strand
AATTGATCCTCAAACACCATAAAGGACTCATTGCCACCACGTGCTGTATTGGTGCTATGGTGCCGCAAATCATCCTCCGGCATGGCGAAGAAGCGGCTCGAAAGGAATTTGAATGGTGGCTCGATATCTTTGGCGAAGATTATTATATCGAATTGCAAAGGCACAATATGGCCGAACAAGAAAAAGTAAACGATGTACTCCTGCGCTTTGCCAAAGACTATAATGTAAAAGTAATCTGCTCTAATGATTCGCATTATGTGGATCAAAAGGACTCCAATGCACACGATATTTTGCTCTGTATCAACACCGGCGAAAAACAAGCCACTCCGGCAATTCGCGAGTTTATGGAGGAGGGAACGGTGATGAAAAATGGCCGCTTTGCGTTCTGGAATGACCAATTCTACTTCAAAACACAGGCAGAAATGGGCAAACTCTTCCATGATTTGCCACAAGCATTGGACAATACCCTCGAAATTGTGGACAAGATAGAACCCCTGAAACTCAAACAGGATATCATGCTCCCCAATTTTATCGTCCCAACGGAGTTTTCTACACAGGACGATTACCTGCGCCACATCACCTACGAAGGCGCAAAAGAACGCTACAAAACCATCACTGCCGAGGTAGAAGAACGCCTCAACTTTGAACTCCATACCATCAAAACAATGGGGTTTGCGGGGTACTTCCTAATCGTTGCCGATTTTATCAAAGCAGGACGCGATTTGGGTGTGTTTATTGGCCCCGGACGTGGTTCAGCAGCCGGTAGCGCCGTCGCTTATTGTATTGGCATTACCAATATTGACCCGATCAAGTACCAATTACTGTTCGAACGTTTCTTGAACCCCGATCGGAAGTCGATGCCAGATATTGATACGGACTTCGATGACGAGGGCCGGCAAAAAGTAATTGATTATGTCGTTGAAAAATACGGAAAACAGCAGGTCGCACAGATCGTAACGTATGGCACCATGGCCGCCAAAATGTCCATTAAAGACGTGGCGCGGGTGCTTGATCTGCCCTTGGAACAATCCAATGCAATGGCCAAACTGGTACCAGACAAACCTGGTATTTCCCTCAAACGCGTACTGACCGCACCCATGTCGGGCGAGGGTTCATTGGCCGAAAAAGAAGGACTTGTTTCCGAAGACTTAGAAGCAGTAAAACGATTGCGTGAATTTCTCGACGCAGAAGGCACCCCTGAAAGTATTGTATTAAGAGAAGCCTTGATCTTGGAAGGCTCTGTTCGTGGCACGGGTGTGCACGCGGCAGGTCTAATCATCGCACCTTCGGATTTGACGGAGATTATCCCTGTCGCTACTGTAAAAGACTCCGATCTATTACTTACGCAGTTTGATGGATCGGTGATTGAAGACGCAGGGGTTATCAAAATGGACTTTTTGGGCCTAAAAACCCTAACCATTATCCGCGATGCACTCAAACTCATCAAACAAAACCACGGGGTTTCTATTGTTATCGACGATGTGCCGCTCGATGACCGCAAAACTTACGAACTGTATCAACGCGGCGAAACCAATGGTACGTTCCAGTTTGAAAGCGCAGGTATGCAGAAATACCTCCGCGATCTTAAACCCGATAAATTTGACGATCTGATCGCGATGAACGCCCTGTATCGTCCGGGACCATTGGAATACATCCCCGATTTTATTGCACGCAAGCACGGTCGGCAAGCCGTCACCTACGACGTGCCAGATATGGAGGAATACCTCAAAGATACTTTTGGGATATGTGTAACCGGCGATACTTTAGTACATAATGCCCTGAATGGTCAAAGCGTGCGTATTGACCAATTAGAACACCAAACCGGGGAGTTTTTGGTGCAAGGCGTTGATGCTGATTTGCAACAAACCTCTGGTTACCTTACGCATTGGGTCTGTAATGGCGTGAAACCCGTTTTTCAAGTACAATTGAGAAATGGTAGCCGTGTAAAAATGACAGCCAACCACCGCGTTTTAACGGAAATGGGTTGGCAAGAAATAGGCCATTTGCAGCCAGGAGCGCATATTGCATTGCCACGTCGTTTGGAAGCATTAACCAATACCGAAACGGATACGGATATTTTGCGGCTAATAGCGTATTTATTATCTAAAGGTAGCGCAAACGCAAATCAAATCAGGTTTAAAACGACAGAAAACGAAGTAAATGAGCAGTTTTCAAGGTTGCTATCTGAAAAATATCCCGCTTTGCACGTTGAATCAACTCCCAATGAGGTGATGATCACGCTCAAGGGCGAGGCGCAAGAAACCGTATTTAAAAACCAGTGTAGTAAATGGATTTCATTTAAGGAAACATCCAATTACGACCCTGCGCGGAGACGTGTCCCGCCGTTTGTCTTTTCTTTAAACGAAGAGGCCATTGCCCAATTTTTAGCGGCATTATGGGATTGCGGTAGTGAATTTAATGCCAATAATACTTTTTATAAAACCTTTTCGGAGCAATTTGCTTACGACACACAGTCGCTGCTCCTAAGGCTTGGCATTCAAAGTAGCGTTACAAAATTCGACTATAAACATACCCGAACCAATGAACCCATAACTGCTTTCCGTGTTGTGGTCTTTCATTTTAAGGCATTTTTTAATTATATCAAACCGTATATGGTGCTGGGTGATCGCGTTGCCGCAATTGGCGACCCGAATGCGGTGGATCAAGTGGATCGCGTTTCTATCTCTATCCTGCGCCAAGAATTGGCAGAACGTTGGGATGGTGATTACAATTCCTTTAGACAAAAATTTGGTTTTAGGCCCGACCAAGATTCGTTATCCGATAAAGTGCATAGGACGCGTATCAGCGTTTTGCAGGCCGGCACTTGGGTGGAAGAGTATAATTTAAACAAAACAGCGCGCAATTTACAGGTGCGTTGGGAAGAAATTACCGCGATTATCCCCTGCGGCGAAGCATTGGTATATGATATTACCGTAGAAGGTATTCATAATTTTGTGGGGAATAATGTCCTTTTGCACAACTGTGTCTATCAAGAACAGATCATGCTCTTGTCCCAAAAACTGGCGGGTTTCTCCAAAGGCGATGCCGATGTACTGCGCAAAGCCATGGGTAAAAAGCAAAAAGCAGTACTGGACAAAATGAAAGGCCAGTTTGTAGCAGGTGCTGTTGCAAAAGGCCACCCTGCCGATAAACTAGAGAAAATTTGGACCGACTGGGAAGCCTTTGCCGCGTATGCCTTTAATAAATCGCACTCTACTTGTTATGCGTTTGTGGCCTACCAAACGGCGTACTTGAAAGCCCATTACCCATCGGAGTACATGGCGGCAGTATTGACCCATTCGCAGAATAATATTGAAAAAATTACTTTTTTCCTCGAAGAATGTAGGCGCATGGGGCTTAATGTTAAAAGCCCTGATATCAACGAATCGGAATTGAATTTTTCTGTAAATAAAAAAGGCGATATCCGCTACGGCTTGGGGGCTGTGAAAGGTGTGGGTGAAGCAGCCGTAGAAAACCTAATTATCGAACGCGATGCCAATGGGCCATTCGCGACTATTTTTGATTTTATGCGTCGTATGAACCTCCGCACGGTGAACAAACGGGTGATGGAAAGTATGGTGATGGCAGGCGCATTCGACGAATATATCCCGAATAGGTCAGTTTTCTTTCAACCTTCGGACAAATACGAGACATTTATTGAGCATTTGCTCAAATACGGCGCGGCGGTGCAAGAGGATAAGGCCATGTCCACCAATTCGTTATTTGGCGATATGTCGGATACCGTGAGTATTGCCGAGCCTATAATACCTAAAGCCGAACCTTGGAATTTGTTACTCAAATTACAGAAAGAAAAAGACGTGGTGGGTATCTATCTTAGCGGCCATCCTTTGGACGATTTCCGCTATGAATGGGAAAATTTTGCGACTTCGCTGGATAAAATCGAAAATTTCAAAGGGCGCAAAGTATTTGTGGCAGGTTTTGTGAGCAAGGCGGAACACCGAATTAGTGCAAAAGGCACCGGTTGGGGCCGCTTTACGATCCAAGATTAT
>JAAFHO010000573.1 GCA_013297575.1 Chitinophagales bacterium | reverse complement strand
AGTTTCGCCCGTAGGCAAAAAACCACTGTGTTGCTGCCCCAACATACCACCAAACTCGCTGTATCCACGGCTGTACTGCTCGTTTTTGGTAAAAAGCGCATCGAGCAATGACGGTTTTAGGTAAGGTGCCAACGTGAGTAACATCACCAATCGCTCCGCTACCGATGCCTTGTAATGGTGCAAAAAATGTGCATAAGTACAGGTATCGGTACTCAGATCGGGCGGTTCGGGCAGCACGAATGGCACATTTTCAGCCGAAGATGAAAAATATGATTGCAATCGCACTTGCAGTACCTGCTCAAACCATCTAAACTCGTTTTCGAGGCAATGGGCATTGGCTATTAATTTTTCTTTTTCCATTAATTTTTCTTGTTCCATACTACCTCTAAACGTTTATCCATCCAAGGCAATTTAATGATCGAAATAGTCCACGGAAGATACTCCAAAACTATATCGTATGCTTTATTTTCGACGTGCAATACCCAACGATCAGGCTGTTCGAGCAATATGCCCTCCCGCAGCAGGAATGCTCCGCAGAAGTTCGACACGGTTGAGTTTTTCATAATTTCCCAACGCTGAAGAATCGCTTCCAGCAAGGATTGGGAAATACTAATTTCGTTTTCACTCAACTCAATACCTGCATTAACAGGGGATTCAAGGGGCAATCCGCAAAGCATTTTATTAAAAACCAAATGCTGCTCTGGGGTTTCACTTTGCCTACTGGCCAAATATTGCAACAGATGCACACCCCTTTCGGCAGCGGCTGCGTCCTTAAAAACGCGATTTTCCAGCATACCCAATTGCTCAAAATAATGGGGTAAATAAGGGGCCAAAATAACCAGTCCTGCGTTACCGATCAGCAGCGTATCTTCTGGTACACCGGTGCCGCTGGTAGGGTTTTGCCGCTGGTTTTTTGTGGCAACTTGCACCAATGTTTGCTGGCGGCGGCGATGGAGTTCGGGCCATATCTTTTGTAGCAGACTGGATTGATTTTCTTGCGCTGGATGTGGCTGTAACGATTGCCATAATACGTCTTGTGGCAACTGCGTTACCTGACTTACTGCTGCCAGCCAGCCTTCTGTAAATACAATAGCAAAATGCTGCGCATCGGGCGTGGAGTCCTCGGCAGCAGCAGTATCTGGATTCATTTTTTTTGCAGCACGCACTAGGACTTCTACATTACCCGTAGTAAAAATATACGACCAAAAACTTCGCTCTACTGGATGACGGCCATCGGTGGTGAGGCTGCCCTGCCATTGGTGCAATAGACTTGCTCGTACAGACAATATGGTTTCAAAATGGGGGTGAAACAGGGCCGTTCCCAATTGCAACCATGTTTTTTCTGGGAAATAATCCAATAAACGTGCTATTGCTGCCGGGCGTTCCATTGCTTTTTGGAGGAGCGGTAACACCAATTTAGGATATTGTGAAAGTAGCCGTTGCAGGCTTTGTTGTAAGTCCTGCTGACTGGCTAAAACAGTTTGTCGTGCCAATACGCCTTTTTGTAAAAATCGCCAAATAGCAGCCAATTCAGCCCGTATAAGATCTGGGAAAGAGCCGGAATTGGGCAAATCAGTATCTGTTGCAGATTGGGTTAAGTGCGATTCGATTGCCACGCCAGCATCTTCCAGGATATGTTTTGTAGCAGATTCGAGTGCTTTGTTTTGGACTATATCTTCCCAGTTTGCTTCGTCGCGCAATGCACTAGATATAGGGTTAAAACGAATATCGCCAGCAGCCAAGGCATTGTTTGAATAATCGGAGAGCGATTTTTTCCATGCCGCAAGCGTCGTATCTTGTGTAGGAAAATAGGATAAGGACTTATAAATCAACGATTTAGAATCTATTTCTGTCGTACTCAATGCCCATGAGAGCCAAGCCTCCCGCCAATCTAGCATTGTTATCGTAGTTCCTTTTTCTAATGCAATCGTATTCAAAGCCGTTGCCAACAACGCCACCAACGACGCATAATCACCCCAAAAAGCATATAACACTTGCTCAAACGTTTGTTCCGATACAATAGGTAACCATTGCGCACGTATATCCCTTGCAAACAACCGCACGAAGGCTTCGCGACGTGTAGCAGAGGGCAGGGTAGTCAATTGTAATACCAGTTGATCGAGCGATTGGCTTGAATCGTCCCACCAAGCAGTAGTACCCTGTTCTAACCGATACAAGATACGATCAATGGCAGTAGCGGCCAAGTCCTCTGCGGTATCAAAAGAGGACCATTGCTGCAATTCGGTTTCTAATTGTACCTGTTCATCGGGTTGCAACCGTTGCAATGCCCGCTGTATATGTTGTCGTTCAGTTGCGTTATAAACTGGGTTATTATGTAAAATATCTGCTAATTCCTGTGGGTCAATACCTAAGCGTTGGGATATTTGTGCGGCTATATATTGCAAAAACTGCGGTATATCGGGGTGCGGAGATACCGTTGGTAACAGTTGGAGGAGGCTCATCTTGTAGAGGGCGTCCAGCGTCACTTTTTGAGGCGTGTTTTTAGGGAGTGCTTTTGCCCAATGCGTAAGTATGGCACTCATTTCGGGCCAATATTTCGGGTAAAACAATTGCAACAGTGCTACCTGTACAGCTACTGAAAATTGTTGTGCCAGTCGTGCTGTAGGATTGGCTTTTTTGAAAAGTAGGAGCAACCATTGCTTTATTTCGTTGGGGTTTTCCTGAATCAATTGAAGGATAATACTGTTGAGCTGCTGGTGAGAACGGTCGATACCGTTGGGGAAACTGCCACGCTCCAGGTAATGCAATAGGATGTGCGCCTCGGCAGTAGGGGGGATGGGGGTGGCAACAAACGAATCTGGTACATTATTTGAATCTTGAGCGGTCAGGTGATTATTCGTCGTTTCCAAAGTAGGCACCGAATCCGTTCTGTCATCCGGAATAACAAATAACGATGAAGGAGTGGTGGGGCTATTTAGATTTTGATCTTCAAGTTGTTGCTTTGTTTTGCCTTTAATATTTTTTGATTGGGCAAGCGTTTTAGATAGCCATTCTGTTATTTTACGCGCATCGTTTTTGCCCAATAGTGGTAATATTTCTTTTAAAAAATCTGCTGGTAACTGTTGAGCCAAACGCTGGTGCGAATGGGGTAAATTAGACCAAGAGCGGAATTCATTTTTAACAGCACCGGGATAATCAGTCCATAATTCTTTAAAAAAAAGGTCGATTGATCCAGCCGCTTCCTCCCTGCTTACCCACCAAGGCAATCGCCCGTGCTGTAAAAAGAAAGTGAGTGCCTCCACGATATAGCTAAGGCGATCCTTGGGGGGATAAGGGGGGGGCTCGAGGTATTGTTGTAGTTGTTGGGTCAATTCACGTTGGACTGCGGTGAGTAGCACCGTATCAAAATGGACTTCGGGTAGGTTGCCCAAATCAATTTCAATCCGATCAATTTGAATTCGTGTTTGGGCTGAAAGTCCCAATTGCTCAAAAACAGCCGCAAAAATCACCTCCAATTGGGCATGCGCTAATTTACTGACCTGATCATAGACCCATACCTCTTTATTTCGATCTGGAATATCGATTTCAAAAAGGCATTTGCCAATTATATCAGGGTGTATTGTCATTGCTAAGATGGATTGAAAAACTGGTGAATTGCGTTTTTAATGTCTTTTGTGGCGACAATTTCATTGATGCTAGTTTCTTCCCATTTTTCTAAAGACTTAAATTTTTCTTCCTGTTTATCGTCCTGTTTATTATTCTTAATCAATTTTTTCAAGACTTGGAAAGCAGTTTTTTCTAGTCTATCCTGATATACATTAAAGTCATCCGTTGGTTCGCTTTGTGCCAATAGCCAGTTTTTATAATCTGGCTCAAAATCTTTCATCTCTTCCCAATTTAGCCAAAAGAAATCAATATGAAGATGGGCAGGAGCCAGTTGATGTACTAAGTTTTTAAATAAACCCCGCCTTTCTTGGTTGACCCCAATGCCCCCCCAGGCCGGTGCTAC
>JAAFHO010000563.1 GCA_013297575.1 Chitinophagales bacterium | reverse complement strand
TTTTCTTTCAACATTACATTAGAAAACTTACCCACAAAATCTATTGCTTTACCGGCAGTGTTCTTCCCTTTAAGGTGGTAAGTACCCGAAGACACAAAAGTATGGTTAAAATCGCTCCAACTGACTTTTTCCTGTACGATTTGGATAGTGGCATCGGCAGATTTAAACTGCGCCTCCAATTGACTTCTAATGGCCTCGGCACCCACTATGGTATCTTGCGCAATCCGCTGTGCATCGGTGGTGTAGAAGGTTTTTAGCGTGGCATGGTCTTCTTTATTGTACGCTTCCTGATATTTTTGGGCAAAAGCGAGTAGTTCATTGTCGGTATCTTGGCCATAGGTTACGGTCGCGAATGTTGCACAAAAAAGCAGCAAAAAAGCCTTTGCTACGCGCTGAATCAAAGTTTTTTGATCAATAAATTTCATAATAAATATTGTTTTTGATTAAAATGTTGTTAAAAGCAATAGCGTTGAGTTGAAAAATAAACACCTTTTGTAAAAGCATTTGTAGGTTAGACGAGTGCACTGAAACAATCTCAACGGCAGGAAGAAATTTTTTTTAAAAAAGGTAATTATCCAGCCGTTTTTGGCGGCAAAAAATATTTTATTATACAAAAATGCAACCTAAATATGTTGTTTTTCGATGCCAATGAAAGCAGCATGTAATGAACCTTCTCAAAAAAATAATATACTACGTTTTTATTTTTCCGTATCTTTGTTGTGTGGATATTTTAGATACTATATCAAGTTAGTTTAGCGCGCTGAGCATGGTTCTAATCCTGTATAATGTTTACTTTTCAAGGAACAATAAAATAATAATCAGGTAGTATGAGTGGTACCCATTTTTTAAAAACAATATTTAATGAGCAAAATTTTAAAAAAGAAGATTTAGAAATTATATTAAGCCAATACCAACGTATAGAATTTGCAAAAAACGACTTTTTGATTAAAGAAGGTGCCATTGCAAATTTCTACTATTTTATAGAAAGCGGCTTTGCGAGGTCATATATAATCGACTTAGAAGGCAATGATATTAGTACAAAATTTTTTAGTTCAACTGATATTGTAATAGACTGGCACTCTTATTTTCTAAAAACAAAATGTCGGGAGAATATTCAGGCGGTCTCTTCTTGTGTAGCCTGGAAAATTACTTTTGAAAATTTCATGAAATTATTTAGCATTGAGGCTTTTAGAGAAGTAGGACGTACGCGTTTGGTCAATAATTATTTTGAATTAAAAAACCACTCTATTTCTATCATCGCAGACCCCGCAAAAGACAGATATTTAAACCTTTTACAAGACAAACCCGACATTGTTCAAAACGTGCCTTTGAAACAAATTGCAACTTATTTAGGCATTACAGATACTTCATTAAGCAGAATCAGAAAAGAAATAGCAGATAATAGATGAATACATTAACGTCTTATTTAGTTCCTCAATGGATTTCAATAGCATTCCTGATTGCTATTCCCTTGCCCTTTATATTAATTATAGGCTTTGTTCGCGATGAAGCAAGGAAGATAGGCCATAAATGGACGTATCCAGCGGTAATGGCTTTTTTTGCTCTATACCTGCTTTATATTGTATTGGCCAGTTTTAATGGTTGGTTCAATCAAGTGGCACTTCCGCCTAAAGTACTTTTGTTGACAACATTCCCGTATGCTTTTCTACTTTTCGTCGTGGTATTAAACACCGCAATCTACAAAGCAATCGTAACGGGGGCGGCACTTGAAAGTCTTGTAAAATTACATATATTTCGCTTGATCGGTATATTCTTTGTGTTGCTCGCTTTACAGGATGCTTTGCCTAAACCATTTGCATTTATTGCAGGCATAGGAGATATGCTTACCGCAATCAGTAGTGTGTTTGTGGCCAAAGCGATTCAGGATAAAAAGCACTATGCTCGGAAACTGACTTATTTTTGGAATATTTTTGGTACTGTGGATATCTTATTTACGGCCATTGCGGCAAATGTTTTGACCAAAATATCCATCGACACTGGCGCAATGGGTGTTGATACGTTGGCCGTATTTCCGTTTTGCATTATTCCTGCGTTTGCGCCACCTACTATTTTGTTCCTACATTGGACTATTTTTAAAAAATTGAAAAATTTTTCTGTGTAAATTCTTTTCTTGTCCTATGGCAAGATGGGGTCTGTAGCACCCCCATACTTTTGTACCATTATTTAACAACACAAATAAAATAAAGATGGTACAGAACAATGAATTTATGCTTGTGTTCAGATACGAACCTAGCAACGACTATCAGCCAACAGCCGCTGAAATGAACGAAATGCACCAGCAATGGGGTGCTTTTATTGGCAATATTGCTATCCAAGAAAAACTGGTGAGTACCTATCAACTCGGTTTTGAGGGTAAACAAATTTTGGCCGACAAGTCCGTAACGGATGGTATTTATATTTCCGATAGCCAAACGCTGAGCGGAAATATGGTTATAAAAGCAAATAATATAGATGCTGCCGTAGAAATGGCAAAAAACTGTCCTATTTTATTAATGGGAGGAACAGTTGAAATAAGATCAATTCAACCCATGTAAACCATTCACAAAAATTTATCAACAATTACAAACATTTTAAAATGAACAAAAAAATGATATTCACAATTATAGCAGTTGCATTCGTTGCATTTTTAGCATTTGGTTTTTACAAAGCCAGCGGACTTACCCGTATTCAAATCGTTAAATCAGTAACCATTAAAGGTTCAAAAGAGGAAGTATTTGATATGGTGCGGTACTTGAAAAACTTCCCTAAATGGTCGCCGTTTTTGGCACAAGACCCTGCCCAAAAATATGAAGTGAAGGGTACCGATGGCACTGTAGGCGCTCAATATCACTGGGATGGTAATAATGGTAAAGATCTTGGTTATCAAGAAATTGTAAAAGTAGATACGTTTAATTTTGTGGGTATGCAATGCGATATTCAAAAACCATTTGTGGCCAAACCAACATTTGATTATACGTTCAAAGCAACACAAAATGGTATCGAGGTGACACAAGATTTTAAAGTAACATCAAGTATTGTGGATGCTTTTTTCATGTGGCTTTTTGGCGCAAAGGATGGGATGGAAAAAACAAATCAACAAGGCTTAGACTTACTAAAAAAAGCAGTAGAAAAGTAAACAGTGTGTGGTGTACCTAACTATGGAATAACAATGATTTTAAGTTAAGAAAGCCCCTGTTTTAATGGGTTTTGGTATGGTTTAGTACACTGTAAATTAAAAACGGGTTGCATAACGCAGATTTTGAGCGTTATACAACCCGTTTTAAGTATTTTTGGACATAATTAATATCTACTCAGCGTCGTTCGGTTTTGTGCATAGATTTATAAGGATCTTATATGATTTTCATGCACAAA
Organism: Chitinophagales bacterium; assembly: GCA_013297575.1. Lineage (GTDB taxonomy): Bacteria > Bacteroidota > Bacteroidia > Chitinophagales > Saprospiraceae > M3007. The sequence goes on along the minus strand of JAAFHO010000563.1, from coordinate 654 downwards.
AACTAAAGAGCCGAAGTATCAAATCAAAAATGGTATTACTCTTTAACTACAACTAAGGTCTTCATCACCATTCCATCGTCTGTTTTTAAACAGATTCGATACAACCCTAGCACAAATTCCGCTACATGAAGCGTACTAATACGCTGGTCATGCGCAATCTTTTGCTGCTGTACTAACCTACCCAATGGGTCAAATACCATCAAAGTACCGCCATTGACTCCTACGCCTTCTATATTCATCTTTACCGAAGATGTAGCAGGATTGGGCGCAAGGGTTAAACCCAAATTCGTTTTTTGTATTGTCGTTTGTGGCGTCTCCAAATCTTGGTTCCGTTCCTCCAAACCCGAATTACCCGCCATAAAACCGCTGCAATCTACGTTTACCGTAAAAGTACACTCTCCACTTTGACCATTCGAGGCAACTGCCCTAAATGTATTGGTTGTAATACCAGCAGGGAATGCAGAACCACTTGCTAAACCCGATACTAAGAACGTTGATAACGTACCAGCACAGTTGTCTTTGGCTGTGGCATTTGGAAAAAACGCAAAACCTTTGCAGGGAATACCAGTGCCGATCACTACTGCATTCGGAGGGCAAGTCAACACCGGTGGTTGGTTATCCACTACTGTAACCACCATCGTACAGCGGCGTGTA
>JAAFHO010000572.1 GCA_013297575.1 Chitinophagales bacterium | reverse complement strand
CTGGATTGATGATGGTGTCCATGGTATCCACTAAGATATGCAGGTCAAAATCATAACCAACAGGTATTAAAAAGTTGTTTTTTCTCCAAAAAACAGGTGCTTGCAAGGGCAATAAAGGCGTGCCCAATACAAAAGCCTCCGTTTCGTCCAGCATGATCCATTGCAATGGAGCCAGCCTGATTTCGGCGATATTGATTGCTGCATTTTCCAGCATAGCGATGGGCAACAGCATACCGACAGGAGGCTTTTCTATATCGGAAGGGACTAATTGGACAGGTATTTTGGCCTCTATTCCAAAAAAATGATGGTTGAGTGGAGGCATATCCAAAGCGATGGCGCGCTGGATGGGTGTCCAAAGCGGCGTGGGCATATTACCCGCTGGCAATAAACTGTTTTGTGGGTACAATTTCCCTGCTTTAATGGTATAAATCTGCTTTGAAGGGATGCTTTTTACCATCACTGAATTCAATTGAGCATAAGTAAAATCCTTTACCCAAACCAGATTACCCTCAAAACCAACTTTAAGATTGTCCCATTGACGCAAATTACCCAAATCGGTCAAATTTGCCAAAGGAACGCTCATTAAATAGGTCAGATGGTCTGAAGTATTTTGTGCCATAATGCTTCAATTTGGGTTTGGAGGTGTTGCTTATGTTCTGGATTTTTCACCCAATTGCAACGGGTTTGCACATAGCGGAGTTTATCTTTGATGATGTTTTGTGCTTCAAAACTCAGCCCGATTTCGGCCCATTTTGTTTCTAAAAGCAGTACTTCTTTGGCCAATTCCTCGGCATTGGGTATTTTGTTCAACAGTGCTTGTGGGTGCGCCTGTGGTGTATGGTCTTTCTCGATCACATTGTCGATAATACCTGCCAAAATCTCAATTTGCTCCTCTGTATCCCAGATGTATTTTAGCACCCATAAATCGGAGGTGATCGCTTTGTCGCGGTTACAAATGACGGCACTTGCAGCAATCAAATTTTGAATTTTTACGGCACGTCGGTCAGAGACTTTTATTCCCGTATTGCGCAGGTTGTGCACCAAATCAATATATTGCTTGCGTATTTCGGACAAATCCACCATTTTACACTGTTTTTGAAGCATTTTAATGGCCTCTGGGGTGATACTTGGTGGTGTGGTACTGGTTTCGTTCTCTAGTTTCCAGCCCGCCAATAATACTTCTTCGAGCAGATCGGGATCTACGTAATTGCATTTTATGCGGAGGAGAAAACGATCTAATAAGGCGTTTAATGCCTCATCTTCGGGCAATATATTGCTCGCACCCACAAACATAAGTGCTGGAAGTTTGCGGGTTTCTTTGCCGCGTCGGAATATTTTTTCATTCAAAGTCATCAGCAAACTATTCAATATTGCGCTGTTGGCATTGAATATTTCATCCAAAAAAATCATGGATGCTTCGGGCAACATACCTTCTGTATTGGTAATCAGTTCGCCTTCTTTTAGTTTTCGGATATCGAATGGCCCAAAAATTTCATTAGGTTCCGTAAACCGCGTCAGCAAGTATTCAAAGTTTTTACCGCCCTCAATACAGGTAGAAAGCATTCGGATAATGGCACTTTTTGCTGTACCTGGCGGTCCCATGAGGAATGCGTTTTCTCCAGCGATCAGGCCAATACCCAATAGGTCAATAATTTCGTTTTTGCCTACAAAAGCACCTTTGGTATAGGCTAATACTGTGTTTAATTGTTCAATGTTCTCCATTTTTGTTAAAGGATTAAGGTGTAATAAAAACTAAGATTCAAACGCCCCCCATAGTTCAGGCGAATACATACCCATACTTGCACGCACATACGCTGTTAAAGCGGGATGATTGGCGAGGTCTAACCGTTTTAATGCCATTACTTTGTTCGCATACATCTGAATCAGGTACGGATGCGCTACAATCGGCTCGAAATCGAGTAGATCAATGGGCAACGGATAAGAAATACCAGAATAATGCCATTTTGTGAGGTGTTTTTCCAATATAACAATCAATTCGTCCTCCATATCAATCAATTTTATCTGTCGGAGTATCTCTGTCAAAAAGCGCAGGCACAAATCCGCGGATAATACGGCACTATCTGTTATTTTTTCGGGAAAATCGGGGAATAATGTAGTTAATACCTTTTCTCCGTCTTTCCTGTATAAGATCAATTGAGCGGCGGTATAAATAGTTTGTGCTGCCCAAAGAGCGGCTTTTGGGTCAAAATGAATGGTATTTGCTGGGTATGTAACCGATTCCATTTTAAATTCATCGGCTAAAAACGCGACGATCATCTGTTGTTCGGTATTTGACACCGGTAGTAAGTCATCGCTGTACAGCATCACCTCCTCGTTTTTGCGCAAGTGCTGTATCATTTTGAGGAAAAACTCATTCATTTTTATATGGGTTTATTATGATTTGACAATAACGTTGGTATTGGATTAAAAGTTCAATGGTTGTAAGTTATTACTAGATTAGCGTTGAAAATCATTCATTCAATATTAAACGAATACCCACATTATGCAACTAATTTACTAGTTTTACCCCTACTATCAATAACTAACGTCATTTTTTTATGAAATCCATTTTATTTACCTGCTTGCTGGTTCTCTGCTCGGCTGTATTATCGGCGCAAGGTTTTCCAAAAGAAACCACCCTTTCCCCCGATGGTCGTATGCTCCTGACGGGCAAAACAGCACCCGGAGGCTGGTACGATTCTGCTACGATACGCACCATTAACCTTGATTTTCCACAGTCGAATTATTGGTCATTGTTAACTGCCAATTACCAAACACATACCGATCTTTTGGCCAAAATGACCGTTGATGGTGTGGTGTACGATAGTGTAGGTGTGCGGTTCAAAGGCCAAACATCGTATTCCATGAATAATACGGAGAAAAAATCATTCAATATTACGATGGACTATCTGCTTGATAACCAAGATATTATGGGGTATCAAACACTCAATTTGAACAATGCTTTTCAGGATGCTTCTTTCTTGCGGGAAGTATTTTATCAACATCAAATTAGGCGGCATATCCCCACGGCCAAGTCCAATTTTGTTCAACTATATATCAATGGTCAGAATTGGGGCATTTATCCCAATGTCCAACAACTCAACAAAACCATGCTGCGCGAATGGTTTTTTAGCAGCGATGGAGCGTTTTGGCGCGCCGACAGACCCGATGGTACAAGCGGTGGTGGCCCCGGTGGTGGCGGTCCCGGTTGGGGCGACGGTACTGCCGCGCTCAATTACCTCGGTGCGGATACTGCCACGTACCAGAAATATTATATCCTAAAAAGTAGCGAGCAAGATAAACCTTGGAACCTGCTCATTGAAGCCGCCAATGCACTCAATAATACGCCAACCGATATGCTGACAACTGTGCTGCCCGATTACTTGGATATAGACCGTACGTTGTGGTTATTGGCTTCCGAAATTGCCTTCACCGACGATGATAGTTATGTTTACAAAGGGAAAATGGACTATTACCTTTATTATGAAGCCGAAACAGGGCTTATGTTCCCAATGGAATACGATGGCAATAGCGCAATGGAGACCAATTTAATAACGACTTGGAGTCCATTTTACAATGCGAATAAGGTCAATTATCCATTGTTGAATAAAATTTTGGCAGTACCGGAGTGGCGGCAGCGGTATTTGGCGCATTTGCGCACCATTATTAGCGAAGAAATGAATCCTACCGTTTGTACAAAAATGCTGGACAATTACAAGACGATGATTAGCACATTGGTACAGGAAGATCCTAAGAAAATATACTCCTTTGCACAATTTAATACGGAGGTAACTACCCTGAAAAATTTTGTGACCAACCGCGTTAATTACCTCAATAGCAATGCAGAAGTAAGTCAGGTAGCGCCAGTAATCGAGAGTGCCAACCTCTTCAACAGCGCAGGACAGGCATGGCAACAACCCATCGCGGGTGAACAACCCTACGTACAGGCAATGGTATCTGCACCAGCAGGCATATC
>JAAFHO010000562.1 GCA_013297575.1 Chitinophagales bacterium | reverse complement strand
TTCATTTGTAGGGGAAACGGTGTATTTTAAGGTGTATTATGCACCCAACGACAAGGTATATGCCACGGCGAATACGGTAACTTTCCGGCACCACCTGAGTTTGGGGTCATTTGGTGCACCGTTTATAGTGGATGTTAATCCGAATCAGGATTTTCCGCCGCAAATCGCGCCGATTCCCCCCGATACCACCTTGCAGGGTATTCCTTTTGCATCTGTGGACTTGGACAACTATTTGGTAAGTCTTGACGGTGATCCAGTAACTTGGTCTGTTACGGGTTCGGCCAATTTGAATGTCGTATTGGTCAATAATATTTTGACAGTAACTCCGGTTGCGCCGTTGTGGACGGGCACTGATTCGGTACGTATTATTGTTAGAGAAAATACGGTAAATCAATTGGCGGATACAACCTATGCTTTGTTTACGGTATTGACCGATTACGGTCCGCCAGTATGGCAAACCGTACCCAACCAAACAATCATACAAGGCGGCACATTTACGTCTTTTGATTTGGATAATTATTTGACATTTAATGGCCCATGTCGTATGCTTAATTACGATGTAACGCCTTTTAGTGGTACAGTTACAGATCCAGCGTGGCCAACAGTGCCGGCTGGCAATAATCCAATGAATATAACAGCACGGGTATTATTTGCCAATGAACTACTGAGTGGCTCCAGTGCTAAACTAACAGCATTTGTGAATGGCAACTTGGCTGGAACAGCCACAACCACTGGTTCAGGGAATAATATTACTTACAAATTGCAACTAGCAAACGTAGGTGCAGGGGCCATCCAATTCCGATTTTACGATGCCACAAACCAGTATTTATACCAAAAAGCGACTACCCTCAATTTCACTGCGGGTGCTTCGGCAGGAACGGTATCCACGCCTTTTGTAGTGCAGTTGTCGCCAATTGTACCTGCTATTGCTGCTGATGGTGTAGTACAGATGAACATCGTTGATCCTACATGGATAGGTGTATTTCCCGTTGATTTTATCGTTTGGGATTGTCTGTTACCCACCCTGCGGAGAGATACCACCAAGGCAACGTTTACAATTGTTCCCAATGTTCGCCCGACGATTATTTCGCCTCCAACGGTTAATTTTGAAGAAAATGCTTGCGCGCAACTGTACGATGCCCAAAGTTCTGACCCCAATAACAGCGAAGGGGCGGGGCTTACCTATAGTTTATCGGGCGGTGCCGATATGGCTAAATTTTCGATTAACCCGCAAACGGGTATTTTGAGTTGGGCAGTTGGGTTTACGCCCAATTTTGAAAACCCGCAGGATGCCGATAGCAATAATCAATATGAGGTGAGTATTCAGGTGACGAATTTGGCCAATCAAAGCGATGTATTGGCATTGGTCGTAACGGTAACCAATCAGCAACCGGAGCCATTTGTCGCCTCTATCAATGGCGGGGCGCATCTAATTTGTACTTTGGCGAGCGTCAATTTGCAAGCGGCTGGGGGTATTAGTTACCAATGGAGCAATGGTTCTGCGCAATCCGCCATACTTGTTACTGCGGCAGGCACTTATACTGTAACCGCAACGAGCAGTGGAGGATGTACCTCAACGGCATCGGTGGTGGTAGCACCTACGCCAAAAATTACTGCGGCGGGTAGTGCAACGCCTATTTGTCAAGGCGCACCGGTTCAATTGTCCTCAAGCCCAACAGGTGGAACAACACCATATGCCACTTTTGCTTGGGCAGGTCCGAATAGTTTTGCATCCGGTGTAGAAGATCCGGCAGCCTTCTCTGCTACACCTTCAGTGGCAGGTACTTATACTGTTACGTTGACCGACGGTGCAGGTTGTACAGCTTCTGGTACAACAACTATTTCAGTATCTGCCAATGCAGCGCCTACTATTACAGCGGGCAGCAACGGATCGGTTTGTGTAGGTGCTACTATTGCACTCACCTCAACACCATCGGGTGGTTCGGGTATTGGCTATACCTATTTATGGGCTGGGCCGCCAAATTATGCGGCTACAGGTCAAAATCCAACGCCATTTACAGCCGCAGCCGGAAATTCGGGTGTTTATACCGTCACTGTGACCGACAACGCCGGTTGTACTGGTGTATCGAGCACCACAGTGCAAGTGTGGGCACAACCATTAGTTGTTGCTGGCAGTAATAGTCCAGTCAGTGTTGGTGCTAATATTTTATTAAATGCAACGCCATCGGGTGGAAGTGGTGCTGGTTATTCTTATCAATGGAGTGGCCCCAATGGATTTTCCGCTGCACAGGCGCAACCTGCCGGATTTACGGCTGCTCTTGCCGCTAATGGCGTATATACCGTTACTATAACCGACGGCAATGGCTGTACTAGAACGGCAACAACAACAGTAACAGTGGTGACTTGCCCGACCATTACGGCAGCGCAGGTGGGGAGTCCATGTCTTGGTGGAATAATCACACTGAGTGCTACGCCTACTGGAGGCGCAACGCCTTACGCTACTTTCGCGTGGACTGGCCCCAATAATTTCAGTTCTATTTTGGAAGCCCCATTGCCATTTGCGGGCGTTCAAGCCGCAACGGGTACTTATACCGTCACTGTTACCGATGCATTGGGTTGCACCGCAACGGCTACTACATCTGTCGTGGTCAACGCATCACCAGCCATTACAGCGACCAACAATGGTCCAATGTGTCAGGGAGCAACGGTTGTCCTCACTTCAACGCCTTCGGGTGGATCGGGGCTGTACAGTGGTTTTCAATGGAGCGGCCCTGATGGATTCAGTTCAGGCGTAGAAGACCCAGCGTCGTTTACAGGTACACCCGCAAATTTGGGTGTTTATACCGTAAAAGTGACGGACAATAAGGGATGTACTGCTACCAATACCACAACACTGGTAGTCAACCCTAGACCAATTATTGGACTAACAGCCAACTCGCCATTATGTGTTGGCGCGAAATTCAACCTCAATACCACGCCTACTGGAGGTGCCGCACCGTATAGCTTTGCTTGGACAGGCCCCAATGGTTTCAATGACGTTGTAGAAGATCCTACGCCTTTTAATGTAACTACATTGAGTGCAGGTACTTATAGTGTAACGGTGACCAACAGTGCGGGCTGTTCCAATACCGCTTCCACTACTTTAACAGTGTCCAATTTGACTGCACCCACCATCACGACCTCCAGTAACAATCCGGTTTGTGCGGGTCAAAACCTAAGCCTAGGTTCAACCCCTATTGGCGGATCGGGTATTTATACGGCATTTGCATGGGCTGGCCCCAATAATTATACCTCAACGCAAGAGGATCCGACTCCTTTTTATGTTTTGGTAAATGCCTCGGGTACTTATACCGTGACGGTCACGGATAGCCAGAATTGTAAAGGAACAAGCAGCGTTTCAATAACAGTAAGCAGTACAGCTATTAATCCTTCGAGTAATAGCCCCATCTGTCCTGGCGGAACCATTGTATTGAATGCGGGTGGAAATGGACAATCTTATAGTTGGACTGGGCCCAATGGATTTTCGTCACCCTCAAGCAATCCAAGCATTCCACTAGCGACGATTGCCGCCTCCGGTACGTATTACGTCACCGTAAATGATAATGGTTGCCTTGGAATAGGATCTGTTATCGTTGATGTCAGCGATGTCATTCCGCCAAGCATTAATTGTCCCGGGTCTTTAACGATCAATACGAGCCAAGCATGCAGCACCCCAGTCGGCAGTTACAATGCCGTATCTGTTAGCGATAATTGCGCCGCTAATCCGACCGTGATGCAAAGTCCTGCTGCAACAACGGTCATCACGGGCCACAATACTGCGCAGACGATCACACTCACCGCCAATGACGGCAATGGAAATACGGCAACTTGTACGTTTGTGGTAACACTGAAAGACGTGATACCGCCATCCATCACTTGCCCCATTGCTCCAACTGTAAATGCAGGGCCGGGCTGTAGCACTCCAATTGGCGCATACAACGCAGCCTCCGTTAATGACAATTGCGCCGCCAATCCAACGGTGACACAAAGTCCTGCCGCAACTACCATTATCACAGGCCACAACACGACACAGACGGTTACACTC
>JAAFHO010000561.1 GCA_013297575.1 Chitinophagales bacterium | reverse complement strand
GGAGCAGCCAACCAGCAGATAGCCTTATATTTGTAGAGAAGATACAGGCAATCACTGGAAATACGCTGAGTGAACGCATACTTCAAGTAGCACAAACCTTTTTGGGTACACCTTATATATCACATACACTGGAAATTAACGAAAAAGAACAGGTCGTAATAAATTTAAGGGGGCTAGATTGCTGGACTTTTGTGGAATCTTGCACGGCATTTGCGTTCACCGCCACCGATTCGGTACGTAGTTACGAACAATATATCGACCATATTCGCCAGTTACGGTACCGAAACGGCATTGTAGATGGTTATGGTTCGCGTTTACACTACTTTAGTGAATGGGTACTCAATGGCATTGAAAAAGGCTATTTTCGCGATATTACCCAAGAATTGGGTGGTGTTAAATTAACCAAAAAGATACAATTTATTACCCAAAATCCAAAATTATACCCCAAAACAAGAGATAGCCTAGCGTTGTCTAAAATTCTTTTGGCGCAAGATCGAATTAATGCACAAGAATGGTTTTATATCCCCAAATACAAAGTCAAAAATATAGAAGACAAAATTCAATCTGGTGATATGATTGTTATCACTTCTAATGTCAGGGGGCTAGATGTAGAACACCAAGGCTTTGCCATTAGAGGCCAAGACGGGTTGCTGCGCTTATTCCATGCTTCTTCTACCAGCCAAAAAGTAACGATTTCCAAACGATCTTTGAGTGACTATTTAGGCAAAGTACCCGCTATGTCGGGAATTATGGTGCTACGGATGAATTGATCGAGTAACAGGCGTAAATCCCCGTTTACCCAAACTTAACATTAACTTAAACTTGGTTTTACATTTAGGGCATTACCTAATTTAGACCTTTGCGTCCGAATTAAAGATTGAAAAACAAATTCAATCCATAAAATATTTGGTCATTATGAAATTAGTTAAGTTGTTCCTAACCACCTTATTTTTCGCCTCATTCATGACTTTAGCATTTTCAAACGATGAAAATGGTAAAATTGCGGGTAAAATTATTGATAAAACGCTAGGTGAAGACCTTATTGGTGCTACAGTTCAAATCGAAGGCACTACTTTAGGTGCAGTAACGGATATTGAAGGCAAATTCCTTATATCCATCAAACCAGGTACTTATACTTTAGTACTTAATTACATTTCTTACAAAACGGAAAAAGTTCAAGTAGATGTAAAGTCCAACGAAGTAACTTACTTCAACTTTGCGATGGAAGAAAGCAGCAGCAAACTTTCTGAAATCGTCATCACTTACACCGTACAAAAATCCAGCTCTTTGGCTTTGCTAACAGAGCGTAAAAACGCCGCAACTGTTTCCGATGGTGTTTCTGCTGAATTGATCCGCCGCACACCCGACCGCACCACTTCCGATGTACTCAAGCGCGTAACAGGTGCCAGTATCCAAGAAGGTAAGTTCGCGATCATTCGCGGTATGAACGACCGCTACAATGCTGGTTACTTAGATGGTGCCATATTACCTTCTACCGAAAGCGATCGTAAAGCATTTGCGTTTGATGTCGTTCCAGCCAATTTGATCGATAACTTACAAATTATCAAAGCCGGATCTCCTGAATTAATGGGCGATTTTGGCGGTGGTATTATCCGTATCAATACTAAATCGGTACCAGAAAAATTTACTCAAAATATTTCTATCGGTGGTCAAACCCATTCCTTGACTACATTTAAAGGATTTACTCAATTTAAAAGATACAGCGGCGAAAACCTAAATATCGTGAGTGACAAACGCGATTTGCCAACTTTGGCTGATGGTGCTTTAAAACTATCCTCAACATTCCCTAATTCGGAGCAAAAAGCAGAATTGGCACGTAATTCCGCTGGTTTTAACCACGATTGGTCCAACAAAAGCGTAGATGCCATGCCAAATACGCGTTTGGCTTATTCGCTAGGCTTCCCGATTAAACTGTCTGATGATAAAAAATTAGGTTTTATCTTAGCCCTCAATTATAGCAATACACGTAGGTTCGCAGCAGGTAAAATCAATTCCTTTGATGGCTCTGGCCAAACTACCAAAGTAAATGACCAAATCTTCTTCCAAAACATCACCAGCGGTGGCCTTTTCAATATCAATTATGTAGCCGCAAAAACGCAAATCAATTTCAGGAACTTGTTGAATGTAGGTTCTGATAATAACACCATTTTGCGTACAGGTTCGGGTGACCTGATCAATGGCACCGAAATTAACAATACCGCTACTTTGCTCAACCACAACCGATTGATCAATAGTATTGTATCGCTAAAGCAAATCGTTGGCGCAAATTTATTTACCATCAATGCTTCTGCGAATGTAGCCTCTGTACGCCGTCGTGTGCCAGATTACCGCATCGTTTCCTATACAAAAACACCGGACGACGAAAATTACCGCCTTGCTTTAGGCGATTTTTTTAACAGCAGTACAGGTCGTTTTAATTCCGACTTGAAAGAAACGCTTGCAGGTGCTAATCTTGACTTGTCTAAAGATATGAATACTGCAAAAGTAAAAACGACGCTAAAAGCGGGTCTTGCACTCCAAACACGCGATCGTTCTTTCTCTAGCCGCAGTTTTGTGTATAATGGTAATCAACCACGTTTAACTTATAATCCAGAGCAAGATTTGGCTGGCGAAAACATTGCTGGCAACCGCTTGTATTTGGTAGAAAAAACTTCTGATGATATTGCATATTATAACGGTAAACAAACAGTAACAGCATTTTACGCCAGTGCAGATCAAAGGATTTTTGAAAAATTGCGCGCTGTGTATGGTGTTCGTTACGAAAATGCAGATATTCACGTTACCAATGATAAAATTGGTGCAGAAGTAGCACGTATCCAAGAAGGTGCGGTGTTACCATCGGCTAATTTCTCTTATTCTGTGACGCAAAAATCAAACCTTCGTTTAGCGTATTATGCTTCGGTTAATCGCCCTGAGTTCCGCGAATTGGCTCCTTTTGCATTCTATAACTTTGACAAAAATGCCGAGATTCGTGGTAATAAAGATTTGCAGATTGCACGTTTACAAAACTTTGATGTTCGCTATGAATTTTTCCCATCAGGCAGCCAAGTGCTTTCTGTGGGTGGTTTTTACAAGTCGATCAACAACCCTATTGAGTTTAGCATCGATATTACACAGCCATTTACCACTTTCACTTTCCAGAACGAAAAATCGGCAAAGATTTATGGTTTAGAGTTTGAAGTGCGTAAAAACTTTGATTTCTTGGGTGACAACCAATTGTGGAGCGATATCGTAGTGTTCTCTAATTTGGCTTTGATCAAATCAAAATTGAGTTTTGACGAAGGTTCACAAGCACTTGCTGGTCGTCCATTACAAGGTCAATCGCCTTATGTTTTGAACGCTGGTATACAATACGAAAGCGAAAAAAGCGGTTGGTTTAGTAGTTTGGTGGTGAATCGCATTGGCCGCCGTATTGCGTATGTAGGTGTGGATCCAACTTATGGTGATACTCGTCAGGATATTTTTGAAGCACCACGGACAGTAGTTGATTTCCAATTGGGTAAAAATATTGGTAAATTTAATTTGAAATTTACGATTGGCGATCTGCTCAAGCAAAAATTGACATATTACCAAGATGCCGACCAAAATGGCAAATATGAAGCAGGTGGTAAGGATCGTTTGATGTTCCAATTCACCAATGGCATGACGATGGGTCTTACTGCTGGTCTTACCTTCTAAAAAAAATATTGCTGGATGACGTAGATATTAGACATTTTACGGATTCCTGAAAGATAAAAAAGAGCCATTCCGTTTGTTCGGGGTGGCTTTTTTTATGCGGTATTGAGATAATTAAAGGATGGTGTATTTTTATCTAAAAATCAATATTTATAAGTTATTGCGAGAATTTTAGATTTTTATTTCGCTAATTTTTAATCGGTACATTTTTCTTTGGATACTTAACATTTGGATAATACTGGCTTAACATTGCAGTAATTTGAATGACAGACCCTTGCACCATTAACAGATACAACTAACAAATTTATTTTTACAATGAAAAAGTTTATACAATTCAGCCTTTTTTGCTCTTTAATGTTGGCCGCTA
>JAAFHO010000560.1 GCA_013297575.1 Chitinophagales bacterium | reverse complement strand
TTCCCGTTTTATGCTGCTATCTTTGCGCCTCAACAACCACTCATAAATGCAGCATTTTGAACAACTGCTCGCGCTCCTCCAACAGGAAAAAGCAGAGGATCTCCGGCAGTTTATGGAGCAAATACAAAAACGCCCACTGGCAGAACGGGTCAAACAAGGCTATTCCTGGTATCCGCTCCGAGTCGTACAAACGGGCTTTTCTATCGGCGAAAAAGCATTTGTGGTCGTAGAACGCACCGCTGGTATCAACGAGCCCCACCAGTTGAAAGCAGGCACTTCGGCCCGTTTTTTTACACTTACACCGCATGTTGACCGTCCAGAAATGACGGGCGTTATCAATTTTGTAGAACGAAACAAGATCAAGATTGTCCTTAATGCCCGCGATGTACCCGATTGGATCGAAATGGGACAATTGGGCGTGGATATGCTTTTCGACGACCGCACCTACAGCGAAATGGAAAAAGCACTCCGCAAAGTAATGCAGGCCAAAGGCGACCGCCTCGCCGAATTGCGGGTACTGCTCACCCATCCGCCCGATCAAAAAAGGTACGCATTGGACACCAGCAGTACCGACGAAAACGCCAGCCTCAATCCATCACAGCAAAATGCCGTCACCGCTATACTCGCCAACCAAGACGTAACTGTTATACACGGGCCGCCGGGAACGGGCAAAACCACCACTTTGGTAGCAGCCATTGCGCGCCTGTGCGAGCGAGAAAGCACGGTATTGGTCACCGCACCCAGTAATACCGCAGCCGATCTACTCACCGAACGACTCGATGGCAAAGGGCTAAATGTGGTACGCATAGGCAATGTGAGCCGTGTGGATGAAGCCGTTTTGTCGCATACCCTGGATGCTATTTTGGCCAACCACCCAGAGAGCAAAAATATTAGAAAGGTAAAATTGCAGGCCGCTGAATACCGCCGACAAACCCGTAAATTCAAGCGTACTTTTGATGGTGAAGACCGCCGCGAACGCGACCATTTGAAAAAACAGGCGCAAGAACTGGAAGCATGGGCGCGTACCTTAGAGGATCGCTTGGTGGATGAGATACTGACGGGCGCGCAAGCCATTGTGTGTACCTTGGTAGGCGCGGCACATCCATTGCTCGATCGGTACAAATTTCGGACTTGTATCATCGACGAAGCCGCGCAAGCACTGGAACCGGCTTGCTGGATACCGATTTGTAAAAGCAGTCGCGTGGTATTGGCCGGTGATCCGTTTCAACTGCCGCCGACCGTAAAAAGCCAAGATGCAGCACGCAAAGGGCTATCGCTTACCCTGATTGAACGCGCCATCCAACTCCTGCCCGAGCGCGTTCACCTGCTCAATACGCAGTACCGAATGCACCGCGCCATTATGGATTTTTCCAATGGTTATTTTTACAATGGCGCGTTGGTGGCTGCTCAAGGTGTGGGAGACCGGCGTTTGCTCAACCTCAATGCCGACAATGCGACGGTAACGGTTTTTGATCCCGTTACTTTTGTGGATACTGCGGGCTGTGGTTTTGAAGAAAAATTGGGGGCGAAAGGCTCCGACACGCGTGCGCAAAGCAAATACAACCCCGAAGAAGGATTGCTGGTGCGGGAGCATTTGTTACAATTGATCCAGGAGTTCAAGACAAGTACTTTTTTCCCAAATATTGGTGTATTATCGCCCTATCGCGAGCAGGTGACCTACTTGGATGAGTTGTTCCGCGACGACCCCGATATTGCCCCGCTTATGAATAAAGGCGGAATTATTCCCAATGGCGCCACCGACGAAGGGCGTTATGCCCCCATTACGATCAATACCATTGATGGATTTCAGGGGCAAGAACGCGATATTATTTATATCAGTTTGGTGCGGTCGAATAGTAAAAACGAAATTGGCTTTTTATCGGATTACCGCCGGATGAACGTAGCCATGACCCGCGCTCGGATGCTGCTGACGATTATCGGCGATTCTGCGACAATTGGGAACAATAAGTTCTATGCGGCGTTATTGGAATTTATAGAAAAAAATGGGCGTTACCAAACGGCTTGGGAATACATGAAATAGTAACTTTGCACCGCCACGTATGACAAACGAAGAATTTAAGATTTTTTCCAGTACCATACCCACCGATCCGGGGGTGTATCGCTTCTTTGGCGGTGATGATGTGGTATTGTACGTTGGTAAGGCCAAAAACCTGCGCAACCGCCTGACTTCTTATTTTGGGGATAAAAAGCATCAATTGGCCAAAACGAGGGTGCTGACCAAGCATGCAGTACGCATCGAATTTACGATTGTAGAAACCGAGCAAGACGCGTTATTGCTGGAAAATACGCTCATTAAGCGTTTTATGCCCAAGTATAATGTGCGCTTAAAGGACGAAAAATCGCCACTTTCCTATATTTGTATCAAAAAAGAACGCTTCCCGCGCGTGTTCGTTACGCGCAAGGCGATCAAAGACGGATCGGTTTATTTTGGGCCTTATTTGCACAAATATAGGATCAATGAAATAGCGGAATTGATCCGAAAACTGTTCCAATTGCGCACTTGTACCCTCAATTTATCGGAAGACAATATCCTGCGGGGCAAATTCAAACCTTGCTTAGAATACCATATCAAAAACTGCGCTGCGCCTTGTGTCAATCTGGAAGATGAACCGACTTATTTGGCAAAAATAGAGCAGATCAAAAATATATTAAAGGGCAATTTTGGCTCAGTTCGGACGTATTTACTCGAAGAAATGCAGCATTATGCGGGTAATCTGCAGTTTGAAATGGCGCAGTTGATGAAAGACAAATTACTGCTTTTTGAAGATTACCAAGGGAAAAGCACGGTTGTCAACCCCAATATCAAAGATGTGGATGTGTTTGCTATTGCTGGCGACGAAAACGAGGCTTATGTCAATTATATGAAAGTGGTGAATGGTGCGGTGATTCAAACTTATACCCTCACATTGACCAAAAACCTCGACGAAGACCAAGAAACGCTGCTCTCTTTTGCGATTCCGGAACTCCGCGCTAAGTTCAATAGTATTTCACCAGAAATCATTGTACCCTGTATGGTTGTGTTGCCGGATGATACAGAATTGGTGGTCACTGTACCCAAAATCGGTGATAAGAAAAAACTACTCGAACTGGGCGAAAAAAATGTGCAATACCACCTGCTCCAACAAAAAAGGCAAGCCGCCAACCAAACTGGTCGTATGACACCCGCAGAGCGTATCCTCCGCACCCTGCAAAGTGACTTGAATATGCCCGATATTCCAATCCATATCGAGTGTTTTGACAATTCTAACCTGCATGGTACCAATGCCGTATCGAGTTGTGTGGTATTTAGGAACGCCAAACCCGCCAAACGCGATTACCGCCACTACAACGTAAAAACGGTGGAAGGCCCCAATGATTTTGCCACGATGGAAGAGGTGGTGTACCGCCGCTACAAACGCTTATTGGCCGAAGCGCAAAGCCTCCCGCAACTGGTTATTATTGATGGTGGTAAAGGTCAGTTGAGCGCGGCGATGAAAAGTTTACGCGCCTTAGGGCTGGAGGGGAAAATGACCGTGGTAGGTATTGCCAAAAAACTAGAAGAAATCTTTTTTCCCGAAGATTCCATTCCTATTTATATCAATAAAAAATCGGAAGCCCTCAAATTGATCCAACAAGCCCGCAATGAAGCGCACCGATTTGGTATCACGTTCCACCGCGACCAACGCAGCAAAAATTTCCTGACTACAGAACTCACCGAAATACCCGGCGTGGGTACCAAAACATCAGAAAAACTACTCCAGCATTTTGGGTCGGTAGCACGACTTAGAGCCGCTACACCAGAACAAGTGGAAGCATTGATTGGAAAAGCGGCGGCTAAAAAAGTATTGTTGTATTTTAAATCGGCGGAAGTGTAGATAGTTCGTTGTTTGTTTTCAAGGCTACGCCAAGGCATAAAATCCATTCCTTTTGACTATTGGCCCACTGATACAGATTTCAATAGTTCCATGACACTCAGACTGTCGCTTTGATTGACATTTCGAATACTAAATCTCGTTCCTGTGCAATGATAGGCATAATATATATCCTCATGCTTCTTAATTGA
>JAAFHO010000056.1 GCA_013297575.1 Chitinophagales bacterium | reverse complement strand
GCATTGCTCCAGCAGATATTGATGGCGATGGCGATCTAGATGTTTTTGTTGGGATGCGTATGATTCCTGGTCATTATGCTCAAGCACCAGTTTCCCTGATTTTAAAAAACGATGGTAAGGGTAATTTCACACCAGCGATGCAACAATACCCCGAACTTGGGAAAATTGGAATGGTAACAGATGCAGCCTGGGCCGATATGGACGGCGATAATGACTTGGATTTGGTGACCGTGGGTGAATGGGAGCCGGTGCGTATCTTTTCCAATGAAAAGGGTAAATTGACCCTTTTGGAAAATTTTGTGCAAAACCGAACAGAAAACACTAATGGATGGTGGAATACATTGCATATTGCCGATATTAATGGGGATAAAAAACCAGACCTGATTATAGGTAATCATGGGCTAAATAGTCGTTTTAAAGCCAGCGGTTTGGAGCCAATAACCTTATTTAGCAGCGATTTTGATGGCAATACGCGCAATGAAACCATACTTTGCCAGTACAATAATGGGCAATCGTACCTTGTTCCGTTGCGGAATGACATGGTGAAGCAAATTCCTATTTTAAAAAAGAAATATTTGCAATATGCCAACTATAAAGAGCAAGATATAGAGCAGGTGTTTTCGCCAGAGCAAATAAAAAAAGCGGTAAAAAAAGAAGTAACGACACTAAAATCGGCGATTTTGCTCAATTTGGGAGGTATGAAAATGGCTTGGAGTGACATGCCTCAACAAGCCCAAATCAGTCCAATTTACGCGATTGCAAGTGGCGATTTCAACCACGATGGGGCTATTGACCTGATCCTTGGGGGCAACCACGAGCGTTGCAAGCCAGAAACAGGAATTTATCTCGCATCAAGAGGTACTGTTATGCTTGGCGATGGCAAAGGCGGATTTAAGCCCATTCCATCTTCGCAATCAGGGATTGATATTGGAGGCTGTGTTAGAGGTATTGCAGTACTTAATAACCAAATATTGGTCACTCGGAATGGAAATCCTCTATTGAAATACACTTACAATAATAATATAAATAGCAGGTAAACAGAAGTGGGGATAATGAGCATAAGTAAGCCCAAAAGAATAGCTGCTCTGGCTTGGCGTCTGATTTTTTTCTCAAAAGGATGATCTTTGATTTCTGCTAATTTACGGAGTACTTTTTCGCCCTTTACGATACCTATCGCCAATAAAACTAAACCAGGAATCCCAAAAATAGAAAATAAACCCAGCATAGATGCCCCAATAATGCTTAAGATCATAGCAGAGCGCGCTTGGCGAGCGAGTGGGTCTTTGTTAGCATTTTTGGATGAGATAGCTCCATCTTTTGATTTCCCTATTCTAATAATTTTTTCGTTCGGTAAGGAGTACCGTTCACCATCCGGCTCATTGCAGGTGGCAAAAATGATCCCGTCCGAATTTGTTTCCAATAAGCGGATCATATATTGTTTACCATCGGTAGAAAACAATGTATCGCATCCAGGTGATACAGCATCACAAGCGTTTAAAATACCCGAAAGGCAACTGAAAAAGAGAAAAAGAAAACGTAACAATACAGATTTCATTATAGGGGAAAGTTTAAACTAAAAAGATAAAAAGAAGATAATAAGTACAGCACCAATAAGTAAAATGTACAACCCCAATAGTATTAATAAGACCAATGAGGTGATATAACTAAATCGAGACAATCTATATTGTTTATAATACTCTGGTCTATTTTTTGTTTTTCGCATTGTTCTTCGTCCATAAATTAAGCCAATAATGACCATAGGCCAAAAAACCAAACCAATCAAAGGACTGAAGGCCGCAGCAAACAATATCAAAAAAACGGAACCTATTGAAAATAAGGCACTCAATTTGGCATTACGGGTAACTTTTTTTCGTTCTTCGGGTGTTTCTACCAACTTTGCGGCACCCTCAGGTATTCCATTATTTTCAAATTTAATGACTGTTACTTCTCCGATTTTTTCCACCCGAGTAGTATCCGGGACTGCACCTGGAGGCAAATCTTTCTTTTTCGCTCTCTTAATTTCTTTAACATTGACCATTCTATAGGTCTTCAAAGGCTTCTTATCATCATCGCCACAGTACCGGAAACGTACTACTTTATCGTCTGAACTTTCAATTTTCGCGATAATAACCCTACCTTGTTTCATTATAATAGTATCGCAATCACCATTGGGCAATTGTGACATAGCGTTCACGTCTCCATTAATAGCAAAAAAACACAATAAAATAAGTGTAAGAAATCGCATAGTATATTTTTTTCGTTTGACGCTCAAATGTAACGCAGGGTTGGCTATACTAGGGAGAAAATTAGTTTTTATTTTAAAAAGTGGCGGTAAAGCATAAAATTATATGTATTTAATAGTTAAAAAAAACAAACCTATTTATCATAAATGCAGTAAATAATCCGATTCCTATCAAGGCATAAAATCCAGATCTAGCGCGCCTGAATATTTTAAATTTTGTAGGATCATCCTTAGATTTCAGAAAGCTCATTGAGGAAAATAAGGTCCCCAAAAACAACAATAACGCAAATAGAAAAAACAAAAACAGGCTCTGTTGTAATATGGCAATAAGGAGTATCAATATGGCGCCATAGGATGCAAACACAGCAAAATTAACAATAAAGATTTCCAAACTAAATTGTTTTTTTGAATTACTGCCTGGCAACCCTCTGGATAATTCATTTTGGGCGCCCGATACTTTCCCTTTTTTTATCGAATCTATTCGATTTAGACGGTAAGCTTTTATTGGTTTATCAAACGACTCTTCATAATCCCAATATCTGATATTTCCAGATACCGTATCCAAAACCCAAGCATAAAATACCCGGCCATTTTTAAAAAGAATGGTATCACAGTCTCTTGTTTGCAACAAAGACATTGCAGAAGTATTGTGATACATGAGCAACAAAAAAAAGATAGTAAGAAATCGCATAATTTATTTTTTAGGTTTGCGGCCTAAAAGTAAAACAACTTTGTCTTATTGGGTAAAAAACGTGATTATAAAGGGAAAGCAATAATCTTTGAATACAAATCCGCTAAATATATTTGCCCAAATAGATCAACACTACATGAATAGTGCTAACAATTGCGGCAAAAATAAATACAGGATATGTAATTAGACCTAATCCCCAAGAAGGAGGAGCATGGAACCAATTCCTGCCAATGCTGCAACAAAAGCATATAACAATGGAATAAAAAGCGCCCATTTAGCCCACTTACGTACTTTACGAAATACCGGTTTGTATTTTGTCCTACGAAGAATTTCTGTAGCAATAAGGAATGCAAAGAAAAAACTAATAACAATACCTGCTATCCACATAGGAGTGAACAATAAGGTAAGAAAGAAAAAAACTAATGTCGCCCAAGAACATACAAAAGATATTTTAGCCCATAAACGGTACTTTTTCTCTTCTGCCCCTAATGCCATTATTTCTGTTCCTTCTGGAAGGGACATATTGGGTGCAACGGTATCTGCTATGGATGAATGGATCGATAACGGACTAGAAAAACAGTCGTTAGGCACTAATGCTGAAGCAAAACCGCCTAACGACATAAGCATGAAGGATATAATGAGTAGAAGACGCATAATTAAAAATTTATTGTTTAACGCCTAACGAAAAACAATTATTATACGCTGCCTCGGCATTATTTACCTATTCTGTTAATTTGAATACCGCCCCTATTGTTCTCCCCAAAACCAGATATTGAATAAGCAAAAGTGAGCATAAAATACCGACTTAAATTGCGCGTCCTGACTTCCTCTGTAAAATTAAAATTGCTACTCCGCGTGATTCCTACATTTTTATTCAACAAATCAAATGCACTTAATTTTATCTGCCCTTTGCGGTTTTTTAAGATATAACGGGTCACGCTGGCTTTCCATAATGGGATTTGTTGCGCTGCGCCAAATGATTCTTTTGAATAAATGGTGTAATCAAATCCCGAATTAATCGACCATTTATCGGTAGGAAACCATGCAAGATTAGCAAAATAACGTTGGTTAATATACTGTTGGTTAAGTGTTTTACTCACCGAGTACTTTGTGATATTTTGTGACCATCGCGCGCCGATTTCCATATCTATTTTTTTCTTTTTCTTATTGTCCAAGGCAATCTCAAAATTGTTGACCCATCTTTGAGTAATATTTTCCGCATCATTGATAAAAAGAATGCCTCTGTTAAAGGAATTATTCAACGTTGCTTTTAAATTACTTTTGAGGGGACGCAATGGACGACCAAATTGCATATAACCCTCCAGCAACATATCATTTTTTACATTTACAGGGCGGGTATTTGTACGTAAAAGGGCATCAATTGAACCAGCATTCGTGATTTTATTGAGCGTATAAGCTCCATTCAAACCTGCAAAAAACATCGTGTTGGAAAAAGCATCAAACCGCATAAAACTCAGGTCTATTTCATGTGCATATTCGGGTTGCAGATCTGGATTTCCTGTAAAAATTTGAAGGGGATTACTGTTGTCCACCACTGGTTGCAACTGCTCCAAGGAGGGTTCACGCAAAGCCGTATTATAATCAAGGCTTAACACAACACCCACACGTGGTTCGTAATGGTAATTGAGTGCAGGCAAAATCCGATTAAAACGCTTTGAAATTGGTGTGTGTTCGACACCTAACAACTGACCCTCCAATACCGATTGTTGCAGTGTTGTGCCAGCTGTTAGGTTATACTTATCCCGATTTAGTGTATAATTCATCGTGCCACGTTGATAATGGTAGCCCCGTTGATAGTGGTTACTCAAGCGTGGATTGAATACTTCTTGCACTGTTGGAGTAAATAAAGTATCGTAAAATGGCTTGTTCGTTTCATTAGTATATTGCCGAAAAGCAGCACGCCATTCCAAGTACTGTTTTCGACCAATGGGTTCGGTATAAGAAAGACTTGTGCTCCAATTGGTGGCATTATCGGTATAGTTTTGCCGTTGGCGGGCATTGAATAGGCTATCTCCTCCTTGGCGGATGAATCGAGTATTGGCCAATAATCGGCCGGTGCGGTTATCGTCGCTTTTTTGAAAAGCAGCATCTGCCACCACGGCACGCCCTTTTTTATCAAATTTACGTTTATAGGTCAAGTTGCCGTCACCACGCAAATACCCGCCTTCTGTTTGGTAGTTTCTATCTGCCGTATTTTGAAGCGCACCTAACGGGTCATTGGTCGAACTATTCGTGAGTGATCGGAGCACAGCATCGTTGAGTACCCAATTGGTTCGGAATGTGAGGTGTTGTACGGAATCAATTTTGGATTTTAGCGTTACATTCAGGCGGTGGTTATTGTTCCTGTTACAGCGCGTTTCTTGTTCGTTGGAATTAAATAAACGATCGGCCAACAAGTTTTCCCGCTGTGTTGTTTTCTCCAAATCCTTTTGAATGCGATTATAGAAATAATTGGCACTGAGTTGCGTTTTTTTAGAAAAATCATGGTTCAAGTTTAAACCTCCTGCCCAAGCAGCCGTAAAACCATTACCCTCCTCACCCCCCATCATATCACCACTTGGATCGTCCATAGAAATACGTACCCTTCCACCGCCACTGCTGCTCATCAAATTAGAGAGACCGCCCATAAACGAGATATAATCATTGATAGAAAAGGCTTGTTGATTGGTATTATTGGCACTTCCGAGCGCCGAAATCTGGGTTTTTCCTGAAAATTTATTAAGGCTAAATCGGCCTTCGTACCGATCGGCTGTGCCATAACCCATCGCAGCATTGCCAAAATAGCCAGTTTTTGCGCCATCTTTTAGTTTTAGGTTAATGGTTTTTTCTTCCTGACCATCGTCGATACCCGTAAACTCTGCGCGTTCCGATTTTTTATCATAGACTTGAACTTTGTCCACAATGTTAGCAGGTAGGTTTTTGGTCGCAATTTTGGGATCTTGCCCAAAAAACGCCTTACCGTCCACCATCACATTTTTTACCACTTGCCCTTGTGCTTTAATGGTGCCATCGCTTTGCACCTCCACGCCTGGCAATTTTTTGAGCAAGTCTTCTACCATCGAACCAGGTTGGGTCTGAAAATACCCAGCATTGTAATTGATTGTATCATTTTGCATACGCATGGGCGAGCGATCGGCTGTAATATCTACGCCATTGAGGAGTAAATTAGCAGGTAATAACACGATTTTACCAAGGTCGATTTGCGGTCGGTCGGGGCCTGTTGTGATGGTTTGGTAATGGGCATCGTAACCTGTATAAGTAATTTGCAGTAAATATTCGCCTTTTTCGAGGCGTTTTAATGTAAATGCACCAGTGGTATTGGTCACACCAAATTGTGCGATAACAGAGTCCTGAATTTCCATGAGCACAACAGAGGCGGAGGGCAACCCAGTGCCCATGGAATCAGTGACAGTGCCCGTTATGGTTGTTTTTTGGGCGAGGATAGGTAAAGATAGCAATGCCAGTAAGAGGCCAAGTATTTGTTTCATAGCTTAATTATTTTTGTAAAAACTTAGCCGCTTGTATTTCGGCCAAGTTTTACATTATTTTATTTTTAGTTTTTGTCCTGAATAATCACTCTCATACCGCCGCCGCCGTTTTCTGCGCCCATTTCTTTCATTTTATCCGCTACTATTTTATCAAATTCGGCTCTGGTGCAGTCTTTTCCTTTTGTTGGGGCTTTAATAGCGTTCTTTTCTAGGGTTTTAAACTCTACTTTAT
This sequence comes from Chitinophagales bacterium, assembly GCA_013297575.1. GTDB lineage: Bacteria > Bacteroidota > Bacteroidia > Chitinophagales > Saprospiraceae > M3007. Next base: position 9,077 of record JAAFHO010000056.1, on the reverse strand, counting down.
CGGCGAGATAAGTCCTTGCGCCATTGTCCATATCCAATTCGAGGATCAATCCGGGAAGTCCATTAAAGGTTTCGGGGCCGGCAGCCAACGGGATTTCGGAGGTAAACCAAGCCACCACTGTTTTAGTAGAATCGACGAGTGTTGCTTTTTGGCATTTGTAGTTCAAAATCGTTTTTTTATCTGGTGTAAGTTTCCATTTCAATGCTTTTACATCATCTTTAACTAAGAAAGTACGTCCCATAAACTCGCGGCTCTCTATCACTTTATCGGTTTCGAGGTTACGGTACAAAATGTTCTTTGGGCGAACCATTTTTATTTGTACGACACCGCCATCACCATCATCATGCTTTACGTCGATGTCTTTTTCATCGTCGTTTAGGTCGCGGTACAACGTTTCCTGCTCATTAAAAAGCATGATTTGTTGGCTAATTTGAGCAGGAGGAACCATCTTTTTCATTTCTTCAGGAGCATCATCCGGAAGATTGATTTTTAATTGGGCAGTAGCGGTATAAAGCACCTGACCTTCTTTGTTTTGTGCTGCACCGATTATGGGCAGCATTACGAATAATAATAAATAAATTACCTGTTTCATTGTATGTGTATGTTAAATGATGGGGCAAAGGTAGAGTGCCTTTTTATGCAAGCAGGTTAATCAACCTTGGTCTAAGGTTAATTAAGGTTAATGCTATCATTTTCATTCGTAACTTAGGTGTACTTTTGTGCTACAATGGTAAAAATACAAGTCAATACAGCCCGCAGTTTAATTATCCTTAGCCTTTTGCTATTGGCTGGTTTCTTGGTTTGGTTCTTGACCAAAACCTGGGATGACGAACTGTCGCAGTTAAAAACCGAGGCAGATTTAATGATGATCAATGCTGTACGGGATATTGAAGGGGAAACATTCCAGCGGTTTCTTTCTCAAAAAAACGTTGAGTACATTCCGCTGAATTCCAATGTCCTACCTGAATCGGTACTGGAGGATAGTAGTAGAGCAACAGTTTATTTTCGTAGCGAACAACAAGGGTCAATAAAAGCGCCTAAAGCAACAGAAATTCAGCAATTTATCGCATCAAGAAAACCTATATCGGTGATAAAGGACAGCACAAAGACTACTTTATATTTCGAGGAAGCATCCACCAAAAAGGTCATAATAGACACGATTAAATCGCCTTCATCTAGTACAAGAAAAGTAGATATTCATTTTAAAAGCAATATAAAAGAAGCAGAAGGCGCGCTGTCTGTTATGCTCTCTATTGATAATACAAAGGGTTCGGATTCCATCGTATTTGGCACAGATTCCACTTTAGTAATGACTCGATTAAGGGAATCTTTGGATAAGGGTTTAATCGGAAAAGGTATTGTTTTGCCCTACACAATTGTAAAAGTGGGTGTAGATATGCCAAAGCCCAAACAGGTTTTCACTTCTTATACCGATTTGGGTAGTCAAAATAGATATGATGTTTATTTTTCAGCATACCACGTTTTACTACTGCAAAGAATACTGCCAGAGGGGCTATTCTGCTTGTTTTTGTTCTCTGTCATTTCCGTGGCTTTTTATTTGATTTACCAAAATTTAAAAAAGCAAGAGCGTTTGGCGGCGATCAAAAGTGAGTTTGTCCGCAATATTACCCACGAACTAAAAACACCTATTGCCACAGTAAGCGTAGCGATAGAAGCACTCCAAAATTTTGGGGCGATGGACAATCCCGAACGCACCAAAGAATACCTCAGTATTGCTGATACCGAATTGGGGCGATTATCGCTTTTGGTGGATCGAGTACTAAAAATGTCGTTATTTGAAGCGCAAGATTTGACGATTAATTTGGAGGTGATTGACCTTAAACTTATTTTGGAAGAAGTTGTACATACCATGCGTTTACAATTTGAAAAGTCAAAAGCAACGGTGCATTTGGCTTTTGATGGCGGCGATTTTTCCTGCTCCGGCGACAAACTACACCTCACCAATGTTATCTACAATCTTTTAGATAATGCTTTAAAATACAGCCCACAAAAACCTGAAATTTCAATCGTATTATCCAAGATAAAAAACACGATTCAACTCAAAGTAGGCGACAACGGAATTGGTATTCCCGAAGCCTATTTACCTCGTATTTTTGACCAATTTTTTCGAGTTCCTACTGGGAATATCCATAATGTAAAAGGACATGGATTGGGTCTCAACTATGTGGCAGGGGTGGTCAAACAACATGGAGGCACCATTAATGTGGAAAGTAAAGAAGGTATTGGCACCAGTGTTTTTGTAAATTTCTCCACTCATCTTTCATAAAATTGAGATCATTTCTATGCGCGTTCTATACGTTGAAGACGAACCATTTTTGAGCAAAATAGTAAAAGAAAGCCTTGAAACAAGAGGTTTTGAGGTGTATTTGGTGGAAGACGGCAATTTGGCAATGCCTGCTTTTGAACATTTCACACCCGATATATGTGTACTGGATATTATGTTGCCCGGTATAGATGGTTATTCAATTGGCAAATCCATACGCGCTCGATTTGCGCAGATGCCCATTATTTTTGTCACTGCCAAGCAGCAAACTTCGGATGTGGTACAAGGCTTTGAATCTGGCGGGAATGATTATTTGCGCAAGCCATTCAGCATTGAAGAGTTGATTGTTCGGATGGGGAATTTGGTGAGAATGTCGAAAGGAAATGTCATTGAACCCATAATGAGCACCAAATTAACCATAGGCCGATTTCAATACGATACAGTAAAACAGGTGTTGAAAATCGGCGATAAAGAACGGCAATTATCCTTCCGAGAGGCGCAGTTAATGGAATTTCTAGGAACACAACCCAATATGACGATTGAGCGCAAAGCGATTTTAACCGAAATTTGGGGCCACGACTCTATTTTTAACTCTCGCAACCTAGACGTATATATCACACACTTGCGCGAGTACCTCCGCGAAGACGATGGCGTGCAACTGATCACTTTAAAAGGCGTTGGTTATCGGCTATTAACCGGAAAATAAAATGAATGGATTAGTATTAGCCGGCGGAGAAAGCCAACGGATGGGTCAAGCCAAGGCGTTATTACAGTATGAGGGAAAAGCACAGTTTTTTTGTGCTGTTGAATTGTTGTCCCTGTTTTGCGAACAAGTGTATTTATCCTGCCGCAAAGAGCAAGAGGATCTGTTTTTGGCCGCGGGTTACATAGGTGCATTTGTTTTTGACCAAAGTGAATTAGGGACAATTGGCCCATTAAATGCGCTATTATCGGCTTTTAAAACGGATCACCAAGATTGGTTGGTGTTGGGTTGCGATTATCCTTTAATAAATAATGATGATATTACACAACTGATCACCCTACACCAACCCGCCTATTTAAGCACAGTTTTCCAGCATCCCGAAACGGGTTTTGAAGAGCCGTTAATTGGTATTTATAGTGCCCAGGCCGAGCCTTTTTTATGGTCTTGGTTACAAAGCGGCAACCAATCACTGCGTTTTTTTTTAAAGGAACACAAGGTACAATTACTACAACCTAAAAATCCACTACATTTGCAGAGTGCCGATACCCCTGCTGATTTTCGGCGGTTAAAATCGGTAATAGATAATGAAAAACAAAGCAATTAAATCTGTTCAAATCCAAAAATATACTACCCACGGGGTACAAACAGCCGAAGATTTCCTAGCCGTTGAAGAGCCTTTGGAAATCCGAATTGAACATGGGACAATAGCCGAACGAAAAATACAAAACCTGTCCATAACGATGCGAACGCCGGGCAATGACGCTGATTTAGTGACCGGTTTCCTATTCACAGAAGGTATTATCCGACAATACTCTGACCTTCTTGATATCCGTATTTTGGAGGATAATATCGTATTGGCACGGTTAAATCCAACGATAAATGTAGCCATTGGGCAAATGGAACGGCATTTTTACACCAGTTCGAGTTGCGGTGTTTGCGGAAAAACATCAATTGAAGCCGTTAAAACTGCCATTAATTGCGCCATAAAACCCAATCGGACAGCCATAAACCTAGCAATACTGCTGGAACTACCAGCCACGCTCCGCAAAGTACAATCCACATTTGATACCACTGGAGGCATACATGCAGCGGCTATTTTTGATTTAAATGGGCATTTAGTTGCCTTGCGAGAGGATGTTGGTCGGCACAATGCATTAGATAAAGTAATTGGGTATTTTGTACAACAGAATCAGGTACCAATAGCAGATAAAATACTACTTTTGAGCGGTAGAGTAAGTTTTGAATTAGTACAAAAAGCGGCAATGGCGGGTATTTCGACTATTTGTGCTGTGGGCGCACCATCCAGTTTAGCGGTAGAAACAGCGGTTTCATTTGGCATACAAATCATAGGTTTTCTCCGTGAAGGTCGTTTCAATGTTTACCACAAAATTTGAACTTACACTTTGTGTTTAAAATAAAAAATTATGTCATCAAAACCTAATCCAGAAAATCCCAACACCTTCACCGGTATAAAACGCCGTAAAATACCTAAAAAAGCAGGTGGTTTACCCGCTGTGGTCAGCAGCATACAGCACGTACTCAGTGAAATGGATGCCATTCGTGGTTTCAAAGCACTAGCTCAACTCAATCAAAAAGGAGGACACGACTGCCCCGGTTGCGCTTGGCCCGACCCCGACGACGACCGTTCCTCCATAGCAGAATACTGCGAAAATGGCGCAAAAGCCATCGCTGAAGAAGCAACTACCAAAAAACTAGACAGTACTTTTTTTAAACAAAATAGCGTAGCAGATCTTGCTCAACTCAGCGACTACGAAATAGGGAAAAAAGGCCGGATCGCTGCACCCCTGTATCTGCCTCCGGGCGCAACGCATTACCACCCCATTCAATGGGATGATGCATTTGGCTTGATCGCCCAAAAACTCAATAACCTCTCCTCTCCCGATGAAGCCCTATTTTACACCTCCGGCAGAACCAGCAACGAAGCCGCGTTTTTGTACCAATTGATGGCCCGCCGTTACGGCACCAATAACCTACCCGATTGTAGCAATATGTGCCACGAATCAAGTGGTGTAGCACTGGGCGAAACACTGGGCATTGGAAAAGGCTCCGTTACCCTAGAAGATTTTTATGAGGCAGAAGTAATTCTGATTTTAGGCCAAAATCCGGGTACTAACCACCCACGCATGATGTCGGCCTTGCAAAAAGCAAAGCAAAACGGTGCTCAAATTATTGCCGTAAATCCTTTAAAAGAAACGGGTCTTTTGGCATTTAGCCATCCACAACAACTCGCAGGCGTAATAGGGCAAGCCACTGCATTGGCCGATATTTTTTTACAAGTACGGATCAATGGCGATATGGCTTTGCTCAAAGCACTGGCAATCCTTATGTTGGAAGCAGAAACATCCAATCCAGGAAGTGTGTTTGACCATGATTTTATAAAAAATAAGACATTTGGACTAGATGAATACTTAGAAAACCTTAAAAAATACCAAATTGAAGCACTTGCAGCCGATTGTGGCGTACCCTTAGACACCATTAAAGCCGCTGCAAACTTGTTAATTTCCAAACAAAAAATTATTGCCTGCTGGGCAATGGGGCTTACACAGCACAAAAACGCTGTAGCCACCATCCAAGAAGTTGTGAATATCCTGCTCCTAAAAGGCAGTATTGGCAAACCCGGTGCCGGCACTTGCCCCGTTCGAGGACATAGCAACGTACAAGGCGACCGCACGATGGGTATCAATGAACGGCCACCTCAAGCGTTTTTAGACCATATTGAACGCGTTTTTGGCTTTCATCCGCCCCAATCGCATGGCCACGACGTGGTATCCGCCATCCATGCCATGCACCAAGGACAAGCCAATGTATTTATCGCAATGGGCGGCAATTTCCTTTCCGCTACACCCGATACGACTTATACCGCCGAGGCCATGCGCCGCTGCGACCTTACGGTTCACATATCCACCAAACTCAACCGAAGTCATTTGATACACGGTAAAGAAGCGCTCATACTTCCTGCTTTAGGCCGCACCGATTTGGATATTGTGGAAGACCAGCGGCAATTTGTGACGGTAGAAAACTCGATGGGGATTGTACATTCCTCCAAAGGCAACCTCTACCCTATTTCCGACCAAATGATGAGCGAACCTTTGATCGTTTGCAAATTAGCCAAAGCCATTTTTGGAGAAAAATCGGGAATTGATTGGGATAAATATGCCAGGCATTACGACTTTATCCGCGATGCCATTGCTGAAACAATACCGGGATTTGAAGATTATAACAAAAAAGTACGCGAACCTGGCGGTTTTTATCTACCCAATACTGCACGAGGCGGCACTTTTAACACATTGGATAGCAAAGCCCATTTTACGGTTTCGGATGTCCCTACCCTATCGCTCGCCCACGATGAATACATGATGATGACCATCCGAAGCCATGACCAATTTAATACCACTATTTATGGTTTGGACGACCGTTACCGAGGTATCTTGAACGAACGGCGCGTGGTATTGATCCACCCCGATGATATTGCCCAACTTGGACGGAAAGATGGTGATGTAGTGGATTTATACAATTATTACGATAATGTGGAACGAATAGCCAAGCAATTTATACTAGTGGCTTATGATATTCCAAGACGATGTATCGCCACTTATTTTCCCGAGACCAATGTTCTGGTACCGATCAACAGTACCGCCGATAAAAGCAATACGCCTACTTCAAAAATGGTGATTGTAAAAATAGTTAGTTCAGATATTTAAACATTGCCAAATAGTAAATTACCTTTGCCAGAATAACATAAAGCACATTCCTAATTACTTAACAATATCAAAATTATGTATCAAAAACCTTCTGCCGCATTTATCGGCGCATCTTGGGTCGCATTGGCCACTGGTATGATCGGCTTTCTTATTGGATTATTGAATTCTGAACTCCCTCTAAATGAGAAAGGATACTACTTTACAGTACTGATGTATGGCTTGTTCTCTGTCGTTTCTGTTCAAAAAAGTGTGCGCGACCGCTTAGAGGGTATCCCAGTTACGGATATTTATTACGGCCTGAGTTGGTTTTCTACGCTATTGTCCATAGCCCTCCTGATTATAGGATTATGGAATGCTACCTTTTTGCCCAGTGAAAAAGGGTTTTATGCTTTTGCGTTCTTGTTGGCGCTATTTGGTGCTATTGCTGTGCAGAAAAACACACGGGATAGTAATGTAAAGGATTAAGAAATTAACAAAAAGGGAATCAGCGAATTTTACGCACAATATTTATAGAGGCGCAACGGCAATATTAAAAATGCTGTTGCGCCTTTTTAGTTGAATAAAATATGTATGTCAATCTCGGTAACATTTCAATAGAATTTAACGTAACTATGCAGCCGCCGCCAAAAATTCCCGTAGGGAATGTATGTTTATAGGCTGAATAGGGGAATTGCCCAAATCCTGTTAGGGATTTCATGTAAAAAACGTATAAAACAACATGCAATCCTTACGGGCTACAGTTTCTATACATCTTTACATAGACCCTGTAAACTATTGATTATAAAAACAGATAAACCAACAGGGTTTTCTTATAAAGGTGCAGCGCACCGTAATATTTGTAGCAAAAATCGGTGACATCAAGGTGGAAGGTGCAGCGCACCGTAACAATAAAATTAATATTGCGGTGCGCTGCACCTTCAAAACGCGGACAACTCACCGTTGCTACAAATATTTCGGTGCGCTGCACCTGAAATTTTTATAAAAAAGCCCTGTATTCATAAAAGGCCTCTATAAACATACATTCCCTACGGAAATTTGGGCATCGGCTGGATAGTTACAGTTTAACTTTTTGTTTTAATATTCGATAAAAAAATTGTACTTAGTTATAAACCTTAAAAACATAAAATATTCATTATCAAATATTTAAAAGTTATTATTATTTTTATTTAAAAATATAAATTCAAAACCCTTGCGGGGTTCAACAAAGTGCCCGTATATTTGCGTTAAAATTACACAAAATGAAATTTCTAAACCTTTCAGACGCATTAATACTAACACCCAGCATTCAATTTGAAGCCTTTATTTTTAATGGAGGAGAACCTCACATCAAAATTACCGAAGCATTACAAACCAATGACAAGATATGCATTACAGTACAGGCGCGCTCCAGCAATGATATAATTAAAGTGCTATTGGCCAATGATGCTTTACAAAGAATGGGCATTTCCAATGTGGAATTATTTATCCCGTATTTTCCTGCTGCGCGGCAAGATCGGTTGATGGTAACTGGCGAGCCTTTGAGCGTTAAAGTATTTGCAGGACTCATCAACGGGGCTGGATTTAGCAAAATCACTGTTTTCGATCCACACTCTGAGGTTACCCCTGCCCTACTCGATCGTTGCCAAACCATTCAAAATCACGGATTTATAAGCGAAGTATTTGATCGCCTCAAAACAGCACACCAACTGACGATTATCGCACCAGATGCCGGTTCAGCAAAGAAAATACACCATTTATCCGCAGCATTATCGTGCGAACGGGTGGTGCAATGCGATAAAACCCGCGATATTAAAACGGGTCACCTCTCTGCTCCAAAAGTATTTGCAGATGACCTAAATGGCGCTGATTGCCTCATTGTCGATGATATTTGCGACGGCGGTGGTACATTTATCCAATTAGCAGCGGTTTTGAAACAAAAGAATGCAGGGAAACTGTACCTTGCCGTAAGTCATGGCATTTTTAGTAAAGGACTGGAGGTATTTGATACGCATTTTGACCAAATATTTACCACAAATTCTTTTTACAACGGCACATTTACGGACTTACTCCAAATTTCAAAATTGACTTATTGATTTTAAAATCAAGTATCAACACTCACAACTCACACTTATCCATACATGAAAAAAGTATTTCTAGGCGGCACTTGCAATAAATCAACTTGGCGCGACGAACTAATACCACTCTTAAAACTCGACTATTTTAACCCAGTAGTGGCCAATTGGACGCCCAAAGACCGTGAAGAAGAACTTGGCCAACGACAGGTTTGCGATTTTTGTCTCTATGTCCTTACGCCAAAAATGACTGGCGTTTATTCTATTGCCGAAGTAGTGGACGATAGCCATAAAAGACCCGAAAAAACAATTTTTTG
>JAAFHO010000559.1 GCA_013297575.1 Chitinophagales bacterium | reverse complement strand
TGCATTGCGCAATGTAGTTGCGCAGGCGCGCGAAAATGCCCGTGGCATGCAGGATCATGTCACCAAAGAAGTATGGGAGTGCCTCAATGGACTATACCACAAGGTGAATAGCAACGAATTGGAAAAGGCTATAGAACGCGGCGAGCAAATTATATTTTTGTCCAATTTGGCGGATCATTGCTTCTTGTTTAATGGCGTAACCGATGCCACCATGCCCCGTGGCGAAGGCTGGCATTATATGAATTTGGGAAAATTTATAGAACGCGCCATTCAAACAATGGATATGCTGGATGTGCGTTTTAGTGCTATCGACTATGACTTGGGCAGCACCACCAATATTCCTTATTGGCGCAATTTGCTGCTTACGCTCTCTGGTTACGAAATGTACTTAAAACGTTATCGTGGCGGTTTCCAAGGTAGAAATGTAGCCGATATGGCCATTTTAAATCCTGAGTTTCCGCGATCAGTGATGTATTGTTTGCATCGTATTGAACAGATTATCAATAATTTAAGCCACGAAAACGTAGGCGGAACACCCCAATTACAAAAACAAATTGGACGTTTGCGCGCTAAAGTGGAATTTGTAGAAATAGACCAGTTTACGAGTGCACAACTCAAAGGGTTTTTAACAGAGACCAAAAAAGATTTTTACCAACTTAGCAGTACATTAGGACAAACCTATTTTGCTTATCAATAGACAATTAGGAACTGTCCAAATAAACATACACTTATGCCCGTTTTTAAGATACAACACATAACGCGATACGAATACGACCGCCCGGTAATTGAAAGTGCTAATCAGATTAAAATTTATCCTTACGCACGCCCCGATCAGGAAACCATCAACCACCAGTTGCAAATCAGCCACAGCCCGTCTGTGCATACTTACGACGACTATTGGGGCAATACCACCGGACTGTTTATGGTGAGTGGTCAGCACCAAATGTTGGAAATTGACAGTAGGTTGCTAGTGCGCACCAAAATGCCGTCCATCAATCCCATGTCGGCTTCCAAGCCCACAGAATGGGATCAAATCAAAGCAACAGCAAGTAAAGAAATCGCTTTGTTGGATCTTGCTAAACCCGCCAACCTGCGTTCTGGCAACGAAATACAGGCCATCGTAGAAGAATTGCGCCCACTTTGGGATGCACCTGCGTTATTTATCCAACGCTGTTCGGAGTATATTTATCAGCATTTTCAATATAAAAAAGGGATTACCAATGTAGAAAGTACCGTGGACGAAATCTTAATGCACAAGCAAGGTGTTTGCCAAGATTTTGCGCATGTTATGCTTCAAATGTTGCGCAGCATCGGTATGCCCGTGCGGTATGTGAGTGGATATATTTGTCCCAATCGCGATGGTGTACGCGGTGCAGGTGCTACACATGCGTGGGTAGAGGTATTTTTGCCGTCTGCTGGCGGCTGGGTGGGTATCGATCCTACCAACAATACTTGGGTAAGCGATCAGCACGTTTCGCTGGCAGTTGGCCGACACTTTAATGATTGTAGTCCGGTAAAAGGCACATTTAAAGGTCCTGCCAATCAGTCCTTATTTGTGTATGTATCGGTTGGATTTGAAGATGGTACATCGTTTGAAGATCGTACAAGGGTACAGATGAATGTGGAGGAGCCGTTGGCACCGCGACAGGATTTTGAGCAATCGCAGCAACAACAACAATAGATTATGGTACAATATATCACCAATGCTCCAGGAGTTCCCGTAGTGAAAGCACCTATTAGTCAGGCTGTTGTGGTGGGTAATCATTGTTATATCAGTGGGCAATTATCCACGGATTTGGAGGGTAATTATATGGAAGGAACTGTTTTAGAAGAGGCAACAAGGGCATTTAATCATATTTTTACGATAGCCGAAGCAGCAGGTTTTGGGCGCGACACCTTAGTTTTTATCGATATTGCCTTTATTGATTTGAAAGATATTCAGATTGTAAATACGCTATTTGCTACCTTGTTTGAAACGGGTAAATACCCAGCGCGGACGGTGTATCAAGCAGCGGCTTTGCCTTATGGCGGGAAGGTGAAGGTAACTGCGATTGGGGTAAAGGGGTAGCGGAGTTCGCGAATAATGTTGTTCCACATTCCTTTGTGTTCGTATTTCAAAGCGGCTTTGTTCGTCATTAATCTCTATGCCACCAATTCTACTGTTTCTTGAGTCTAATTAAACAAATGCCAAGGATCTTTAAGTAGGCTGTGATACTTTTGTGATAAGTCTGTGATACTTTGCAACAAACTTATAATAACGATGTATGCAAAAATACTTACACTATTCTGTTGCCTAAGCATATTCCAAATACAAGGACAAACACTAGTATTCGAGGGATTAAAGCGGACTACACCCCAATATTTAAGACAAATTATGGATTGGGAAAATCGTGTACCTACTCATCCAGAGGAGATTGACATTGGGATTCAACGCCTGTTAAATACACGATTTTTTAATACAGCCCAAGGCCAAGTTATCACAAACGATACAGGCACAACAATTGTGGTGAAATGTCAGGAAATAGTTACCATCCTTCCAATTTTTGAGTTTGGGGCATCCGATGGAAACCTCTGGTTTAGACTCGGTATGGAAGACGAAAATGGGTTGGGACGAGGTATAAAAAGTATTGTATTTTATCAACATAATGATCGACATTCCTTTTTTATAAAACAAAAATTCCCACTGATGTTTGGAAAATGGGGGCTCAACTATCTAGTTAAAAACTGGTCTATCCTAGAACCAATATCCACCCTTTCTCATAAAATTATTTACAACTACACCAACCGAGATGCGGAAATACTAACACAATATTCTTTCGACATTAACCAAAATAATCTAGAAATGGGTATAGGTTATATGAAAGAAATATTTGACCCCTCTGCGACTGAAATGTATGAAATGACTGATGATATGGAATATGAAAGGTTCTTGCTTAAAGCCAACCATTACCTGAATTTTCAGAACCACAATAGTATTTATGTCAAAGGGTGGTCTAATAAGACACAAATCTTAGGTGCTTATTTTATTGGAAATACGATGCCATTTGTTTCTTTTTTAAATGAATCCAAATATTTTAAAATATTACCTCATAAGGGAAATATTGCTTTGAGAAGCATTTTAGGCATTTCGACGAATGTTAATGCATTACTTTCACCTTTTGTTTTAGATAACTATTATAATATTAGAGGTATTGGAAATCGTATCGAAAGAGGCACCGCAATTTTTACGCTAAATGCGGAGTACAGGCAAACCATCTGGGAAAATAAAAATTTTGGTGTACAACTCGTCGGGTTTACTGATATGGGCACCTTGAGGTTACCGAACGAAAAACTAAATAACCTTAGTAAACCGCAGAACATCAAGGTGTTTATTGGGTTGGGTGGACGGTTTATTTACAAAAAAGCCTATGAATCTGATTTGAGGATTGACTATGGTACTAGCATATATGGTAGCGGGCGCGGGCTTGTGGTAGGGTTAGGGCAATATTTTTAAGTATTTGGACACCATTAATTATCATTTTGAACTTGGTCTTTTACGCCTATGCTGCTACTACTACTAATTCGACATGCTCTGCATGAATTCGACATTTTTTCGTTAGATAGTACCTTGTCTGCTTCGCAGGTTTCCGCCATTCAAGGCAAGGTTTATTTGCTTTGAATGGCGGTCATGCATTATCAATCACTAGTCCTATTACGCTCTTCTTCAATACCCGTTTTACGGTCCCTTGATTTACTCAACTTTTGGTTGCCAAAGCGATAAGCAAGGCTGATGCGGAACACCCGCGCTTCCCACTGACCATTGCCATACGTACGCAATGCGCCCAGTTTTGTCTCAGCGCGCCAACCAGCAGTGCCAAATACATCCCCAAATGTCATTTTTAACGTCCCTTTACCATCCCAAAGTTTTTTGGAAACGCCAGCATCCATCATACCTTGGGGACGATTTACGTAGGCTCCCCATAAACCGCCGCTGCTAAACCAACCGGAACATTCCAAACTCCAATCGTGGCCTAATCTAAACGTTTGTTGCGCCCACAAACCAACATTAGTAATACTTAAGTCGAT
>JAAFHO010000558.1 GCA_013297575.1 Chitinophagales bacterium | reverse complement strand
GCCCCGACAATTTAGTTGAGATTGATGTTTTGTCTATATCAAATATCCCATTTTGCGAAAAGATTTATACTCTGCTAACCAACGAAATTTTAAAGTTGGCTTAAAGGGGGCTAGTGCTAAATTGTCGGGGCTGGGGGTAGTCGCCCCGACAATAGGGTTATTCTGTTATTGGGTAACTTAGGGATAGTTGAATGTTAGCGTTCAAAGATAATGACACGAAGTATAATTACTTCGCCAAATTAACGACATTAGCTTATAGTCACGACAATACTGTACAACTATCTAAAAATCAACGCCTTATACCAAATTATTGTACTCACTAGTTATAAATAGGCAAAAAAGCATACTCTTTGCCATAGCGCAGCATCTGCTTTTTGAAATCTGTTTCAATTTCCACCTTCACATCCGTAATATTGCCTTGTGCATCGCGAACGGGAACGAGGCGCGGTTGCACAAAACCCGAATAAGGCTTGCCCGGTAATGATTTATAGCGTGTTTTTACTTCCGTGACCATTTCGGCTGGCACTTTTACGCCATATCCTTCCACCAATGCACGTGCAGCAGCAAAATCACCTTCTGATTTGATACGCTGTATTTCGCGGAGCAATGCACCAAAATGGACGCGCATTTTAGCGTAATCTTTAATATCGTAATAGGTTTTGCCATTGCGTTTTTCGCGGGTAATTGCCCCTTCTTTTTCCCCTTTTTCAAAAGCCCAAGCAGCCACCAATTGGCGGTTGCGCATGTGGTCTTCTTCCAAATTAGCACCGGGCTGAATACGGCGGTATTGTTGCAATAAACCGCTGCGGATATACTGGTCGTACTCGGCTTTGTAAGCATTTGCATCGGGCATAAGACCCCACGTAATCAGTTGAGGATCAGGCATATAGTACAATGCTACCAGATCGGCACGAGCCTCTTCCAGTGTGCTGGAATACTGCTTGAGGGTAATATTGGGTTCACCGATACCGGGGTTCATTTGGCCGCTGGCGTGGCCAATTACTTCGTGGAGCGCAGTGTGCATTTTGCCACATGCTTCGGCGTATTTTGAGGCCAGTTCAATTTCTTCTGGGTCGTTAGCAAATTCGGCAAGTGCCAATGCACCACCTGCTTTGCCGTAAGCATTTTCGATATTATTGAGGCTCACAGATTTAGAACCAAAATCCTCCCGAATCCAGTTGGAATTGGGCAAATTGACACCGATCGGCGTGGTAGGCGCACAGTCGCCACCTTCCATGGCTACATTGATAACGCGATAGGAAACACCCGTTACTTTTGCTTTTTTGTGCTCCTGCATAATGGTGCTATTATCCTCGAAATACTGGGCGTTCTTGCTGATAATTGCCATTTTTTCGGTTGCATCTGGGTCATTGTATTGCACCATCGCTTCAAAATCACCTTTATAACCCTTAGGATCGTGATAAACTTCAATAAATCCGTTGATGAGATCAATGGTGCTTTCGGTATCTTTTACCCATGCTTTATTATAGTCATCAAATTTGGCGAGATCACCCGTTTGGAAATACTCCACCAATAGCCCAAGTGCCTTTTGTTGCTGTGCATTTTCGGCAAAAGGGATGGCTTTTTGAAGATTTTCCACTACTTTTTGCAACGCTGTGCTGTACATGCTATTAGGCTCGGCACGCCAAACCAATTCAGTAAAAGCAGTACCCGTCCAAACCAGTTTTGAATTGAGGCCAAACATAGGCGGCTTTGGGCCGTAGGCTTTTAATTTGTCTTTGTAAAATTTGTCCACTTGCTCCGCGCTCACATTGTCGTAGAAATTAACAGCAGATGTTTTTATCACATCTTCGCCTTCTTCTTTGTTGGTGCGTTTGGCAAACAGTTCGGGCTGCATTACAACTGGAACTATTTTGGCAATGAGCAGATTGACATCTTCTTGTGGCAAAATAGGCAATGCCTTTGGATCGCTTTCTTTGATCAATTTGATAAAGTAATCCTTTGAAAATGAAGGCATTATCTTTGTTTCATTGTAATGGTGGTGGATGCCATTCGCACACCAAATACGCTTGGAATAGGTGTCAAATGCCGTCCATTCCTCACCCGAACGTTCGCCGGTATAGGTGTTTTGAATCGCTTCAATTGTTTTGCGGATAGCGAGGTTGTGTTTGAAATGTTGGTCATAAATAATGTCTCTACCGCTCAAAGTGGCTTCCGACAAGTAGTAAATAAATGTTTTTTGTTTGAGTGTCAATTTTTCCCAACCGGGCATTTCGTAACGCAGGATTTGGAAATCGGCGAAAGAATCGAGAACTACTTTTTCGGTGGTAGCAGTGGTGGCACTACCGCCTTCTAAACCGGGTTTGTAGCCATTTTGTGGCTGACAGGCGGTAAAAATAACTGCAAGGAGCAGGGTGTAAAATAAAATAATGCGCATGTTGTTGATAATTTGTTTTTATATTGGTGGATAAATGAATGTTACTTCAGTTTGCTCTTGATAGGACTAAAAAAGGCGACGCGGTTGCTTGTCCCTTTAGCGCATCTCAATGACGCACAAATGTACAATTTTAGCCAGTTTATGCAATTATTTTTAAAACGCTATTTATCTTTGGCTTTTAATTTTGCAAATATCCATTCCTTATGCGGAAAATATTGGTTTTTACTGCTCTTTTATACCTTATTGTTACAGCCTGTAACAATGCGTCCCAAACGACTCCAACGAATATTTCCAATGGTACAGTCGCTTTCGTGGCCAATCCACAGGCAATACCCGAACAACCCGTCACCCCGCTTGCCATAGGTGCCGATGCACCAGATTTTAGTCTGCCGGGTGTGGATGGCAAAATGTACTCGTTGGCCGATTTTAAATCCTCAAAAGTATTGGTCATTATTTTTACCTGTAACCATTGCCCCACGGCGCAAGCGTATGAGGATAGAATGATACGCGTGGCGGCAGATTACAAAGACAAAGGCGTAGCAGTTGTGGCCATTTCGCCCAATAGTCCACTAGGATTGCTCCACGAGGAATTGGGTTATACCGATCTTAACGACGATTACGAATCCATGAAAATACGCGCCAAAGACAAAGGGTATAATTTCCCGTACCTCTACGATGGCGATACCGAATCTGCTTCATTAAAATACGGCCCTGAAGCCACGCCCCATGCTTTTGTATTTGATAAAGACCGCAAATTGCGCTATATTGGCCGATTAGATGCCGCGGAAAAACCCGGAAAAGGCAATTCCGAAGATTTGCGCAGCGCACTAGATGCCATGTTGGCTGATAAAGCAGTGGCAGTGCCTGTTACCAAAACCTTTGGTTGCTCTACAAAATGGGCTTGGAAAACGGCCTATAAAGACCAAGTCGATAAAGAATGGGCAGCAAAACCAATTACAGTTGCCAAATTAGATACAAAAGGCATCCAAAAACTCCTTAAAAACGAAGCAGCGACCAAATTGCGCCTCATCAATGTATGGGCAACTTGGTGCGGGCCTTGCATGCTGGAATACCCTAATTTCTTAGTGCTTCAACGGATGTATGGAGCCCGCGATTTTGAATTTGTATCTGTTTCCGCCGATAAACCGGATCAAGAAGCCAAGGTACTCAAGGTATTGCAGGATAAGCACTCGGCTGTTCCCAACTATCTTTTTGCGGAAGATGATAAATATGCCTTGATTGAGGCCATTGATAAAGATTGGAATGGTGCTTTGCCTTATACCATTTTGGTAGAGCCCAATGGAAAAGTGGTATGGCGGCACCAAGGGGATGTGGATTTTGGAAAATTGAAAAAAGTGATTGTGGACCACCCGATGATTGGTCGGTATTTTTAATGTTTTTTTACCAAATACACAACTATGGTTTTCCCTATCGGCGACGATAATATAGAACGCGGGTACAAACCCATTTTTAGCTATCTTTTTTTAGGTTTAAATGTGGCCATTTTTCTTTTTCAGTCCACCTTGCCTGAAGGATTACAGGCAGGATTTGTGACAGATTATGGTGCTATTCCTGCCGAAATTTCACAAGGAGTAGATCTGCAAACCCTTGTAACGAGTATGTTTTTGCATGGTGGCTGGGCGCATCTTTTGGGTAATATGCTCTACCT
>JAAFHO010000556.1 GCA_013297575.1 Chitinophagales bacterium | reverse complement strand
TGAACTTGTAACAGGAGCGGTTGGGTTAAATACCGTTGCATAACGGAATGCTTCTCCAAAGCCAAGATTAGCATCGCGAGAGAGTGCACCCATGTTAGCGGTCAATGTCAAGCGATCATTTAATGCTTTTTGTTGAACACTTACGTTGGCATTGTACTGTTTAAAGCCTGTGCCTTTTGCAATACCTGTAATATCGCGGTGATTGAAAGATGCGCGGTAAGTAGTTTTGTTAGAACCGCCGCTTAGGTTAAGGTTATTGATATAACTTACACCTGTCTGTGAAATCTGATCATACCAATCGGTTTTTGATCCTAAATCAGCACCACCAGCCAATGAAACGAACTCCTCACTTGATAACAAAGGAATTTTCTTTGCAATGCTTTCCAAAGTAACAGAACCTGCATAATCAACATTAGATTTGCCAGCTTGGCCTTTCTTAGTAGTGATGATGATTACACCAGCAGATGCACGTGTACCATAGATCGCAGCAGCAGAACCGTCCTTCAATACATCAATTGACTCGATATCGTTCGGGTCAACCTGGCGGATAGATGCCGCTGGTACACCGTCGATAACGATCAATGGAGATGTGTTTTGGCCTGCAGAAGAAAGACCGCGGAGGCGAAGGTTGAATGTACCATTTGGGTCGTTACCCGCACGAGCAACTACCAAACCTGGCACCTTACCTTGGATAAGACCAGCCACGTCGTTCACGTTACCTTTGTTAAAATCTTTCGACTTTATACTGGAAACAGAACCTGTTATTTCACGGTTTTTCAACGTGCCATAACCAACAACTACTACCTCGTCCAACTTAGTACCAGATACCATTGCAATGTCAACGACATTAGCAGTGCCAAGTACTACTACTTGTTCTGCGTAACCAGTGTAAGCCAAACGTAGTTGAGTGGAACCAGCAGGTACTTCTACAGAATAATTACCGTCAATATCGGTATTTACGCCGCGTGTTGTACCTACAACCGTTACTGTTGCTCCAATAAGGCCTTCGCCACTCTCAGAATCAGTAACTTTACCTCTCACAGTGCGCTGCGCCGAAACTGCGGCTACCAGCATCACCAACAGGGCTACCATTAGGCTGCCCTTCTTTAAGGTGTTAGAAAACTTCATACGAATTAAGTTAAGTTTAGTGAATAAATATACTTCACATTAGTGAATTCAAATTTTATGGTTTTCATCCTGATTCAAGTTGGTTTAGTGTTTGAGAATAATTGTTGGTGTTCTTAAGTCGGTACGATCTTTAATGATTTTTTTTAAAAGTGGTGGTGTGATTTTTACACTAAAGCGGTGCGAAGGTATATATTACTTTGGTATTGCTTGCTAATCTTGCTCCAAATTTTTTTAACTTTTTTTTTACCAAATTATATTTCGATTTGAGTATTCACGAATAATTAACACTACTTTTTAAGCCCATTATCGGACTTTAAAAAAAGCCGCTTCTTGCTTGCCTCTTCAATTTGCTAAACTAAATGGTTTTAGCTGTTTCATTCCTGTGTATAAGCACTCCATGAAGATCAAACACAGAAAAAACCTTAATGCCAAATTTCATTTTGTTGTGTTATCTTTGTGCCTTAATATGGTCAAAAAATGATCGATATTTACCCTTTTTTTAGAACTTTAAAATTTACTTATGCATCGTTTACCTGCTGAATGGGAGCCGCAAAGTGCCGTCCAACTAACCTTTCCCCATGCCGATTCCGATTGGGCTGACTTATTGGAGGTCGTTTTACCGTGCTTTGTTGAGATTGCGGTTACTATCGCAAGATTCCAAAAAGTATTGATCGTTTGTCAAAATGAAGCAACTACTAAGGCACTATTTGGTATCGAACTGTCTAATAATATGATCTTTGTAGAGGCCGCATCTAACGACACTTGGGCGCGCGACCACGGCGGTATTACAATTGAAGAGCGCACAGGTAGATGGATTATTCAAGATTTTATGTTTAATGGGTGGGGACTGAAATACCCTGCCGATAAGGATAATCTTATTACACGACACCTATATGATAAAGGTGTATTTGACACTGGTATCGAACACGCCGGTTTGGTTTTGGAAGGAGGTGGCATTGAAAGTGATGGACAAGGTACGTTACTCACTACCGCTGCTTGTTTATTGTCGCCCAACAGAAACCCGCACTTAAGCAAAAGCCAGATTGAAGAACGATTAGAGAAGAAATTTGGATTAAAACAAATTCTTTGGCTCAACCACGGATACTTGGCCGGCGATGATACGGATTCTCATATTGATACGCTCGCACGTCTTTGTTCGCCAGAAATCATTGCTTATGTAAAATGCGATGATCCTAATGACGAACATTTCGTGGAATTATCGAAAATGGAAGTAGAATTGAAAAGCCTGCGCCAATTGAATGGGCAACCCTATCAATTAGTACCTTTGCCTTGGCCGGATGCTTGTTTTAGTGAAGATGGGCATAGGTTGCCCGCTACTTACGCTAATTTTCTAATCATCAATGGTGCTGTACTTGTGCCAACTTATGGTGTAAAACAAGATGCTGAAGCACTGGAAATATTAAAACCAGTTTTCCCAGATCGGGAGATTATTGGTATTAATTGTAGGACTTTAATTGAGCAACATGGTTCCTTACATTGTGTTACCATGCAGTATCCAATGGGGGCATTAGGAATGATAAAACAAGCCATAATTTGAATATTCTATTAGCGGTTGACGCAGTTGTTTTTGGTTATCAGGACGCTCAACTTTATTTGTTGTTGATTCGGCGTTTGATCCCTCCTTTTGAAGGGGAATGGGCACTTCCTGGCGGTTTTGTGCTGCCTGATGAGTCTTTGGAAGATGCAGTACAACGTGAACTAAGGGAAGAAACAGGTGTCGCAATTAATTACCTGGAGCAACTGTTTACGTTTGGGCAGCCGGGCCGCGATCCCCGTCAAAGGGTTGTTTCGGTGGCTTATTTTGGTATGGTAAATCCTAGCCAATTCGATCTTTTGGCCGCCTCCGATGCCGCAGACGCACAATGGTTTCCTGTCTCTGAATTACCCAAATTGGCGTTCGATCACACCGATATTATCCAATACGCCACACAAAGATTGCGCAATAAATTGACCTACGAACCTATCGGCATACAATTACTCCATAAAGAGTTTTTATTTTCCGACTTAGAAAAACTGTACGAATGTATTTTAGGGCGAAAGATAGACCGACGAAATTTTAGAAAAAAGGTAATGACTTTTGATATACTGGTCGAAACAAAAATCCACCATTCCGCTCAAAAAGGCCGCCCTGGGAAAAAGTATCGTTTTGATGAATTAAAGTACAAAGCCTTAAAAGAGAAAGGATTTATTTTTGAAATAGTTTAGTGATGATAACAGACATACCGCAATTTCTTTTTCTAGATCGAGATGGTGTAATTAATACACGTATTCCTGGCGATTATATTCGCTCCGTAGAAATGTGCGTATTAGAGGATGGTGTGCTAGATGCCTTGAAAATACTTCGACCGCTTTTCCAAAGAATTGTAGTTGTCACGAATCAAGCAGGAATAGGGAAGGGGCTGATGAGTGAAAATGATTTGAACCAAGTGCACCATTATTTACAAGAACAATTCACCGCGCATGAAGCAAGGGTGGATGGTTTTTATCACTGTCCAAATTTGGCTGCTGACAATGCGCCATGCCGAAAACCCAATATTGGTATGGGAATAATGGCTCAGTCTGATTTTCCTGAAATTGATTTCGCACAGGCTTGGATGGTAGGCGACTCTAATTCTGACATTGAATTTGGTCAGCGATTAGGCATGAAAACGGCTTTGATAACAGGGAAAATTGGGGAGATGAAGTCCGTAAAAGCCGATATGGAAGTTTTGAGCCTATTGGATTTTGCGCTTTATATCTTTTCTAATAAAAAATAGCCCTCTGCCGACCGGACTACGACAGAGGACTATTTTTTAAAAATTATTTCCCAAAGAAAGAAGACAGCACTAAGATTTTTTGTTCATCATGCCTTGAAGCAAGCCACCAAGGCCGCCACCAGCACCTCCCAATAAGCCACCGCCGAGCAAGGATCCCAATACAC
>JAAFHO010000555.1 GCA_013297575.1 Chitinophagales bacterium | reverse complement strand
AGCGGGTAAATCAATCGGTTCAAAACGAATTTCCAATACGCCCGTTCCGCTTAGTCCCCAAGTATATGGATGACTACTCGCCCCCATGTGAATATCCGCAGGATTGAGTGATGCGGGGATGTTATCTTGAATCACTACAACACGTACATCATTAGTGGTCGTATTTTGAAAATTGACTTGATATGTTACCCGACTATTGGCTTCTACATAATGCGGGTTGCTTACGCCAATGGGGAACGCCAGTAATGCGCTGCTATTATTGCTCGCCACCACTTGGCGGCACTCCTGATCTGTAAATGGGCTGCCATCTTCATTCTGAAACTGGAGCATGGAACTACTTGTCGTAACACCGGCGCAGTTGTCAAGTGCCAACGATGGGCGTTGTGCAAGTGGGTGTCCCGGTTCTTGGCTAGACTGAATGCGCAAAGATCGGCCTTGGGCAAATACTGTTCTTTGTATTGCGCCATTAGTCGGCAAGCCTGTAGGAATGGTGCCACTGTGCATGACCACCATATCGTCGATGATAACAAAATCGAGGGGCTTGCTCGTTGCTGCTGATCCTGTATTGGTGAGCGTAAAACGAATAGAATCGCCTTCGCAAACCGCCGATGCTTCAATTTGTGCGCCAGACCATTCGGGAGAGGTGGGTAAACAATTGGATACAGGCGAGATTGCCGCTTCCACGCAAAGGTTTTGCCCAACCAATGCCACATCACAAGGGACTTGGATGCGCACCTCAAAACTGCCAGAAGCACCGGGTTTAATATCGCCTACTGGCACTGTCATTATATCGCCTAATATCGTAAATGGTTGACTAGCATCCACCAAAACAAATGGTGCTTTTGCTTTAATTTGTACCGTTGCATTCTGTGCAATGATACTTCCTTTGTTGCTGTATGAAACTGGCCAAGTATTGGTATAGCAGTTTTTTACATCGTTGGAAGCGATATCTACCGTAAGCAGCGGGCAATTGAGTGTGGGTAACGCGCTGAAATCAAGTTGAGTTGCACTAGGAGCAGTCGGTAGATTGATGGCTGTTTGGTTATTACAAATGCTCCAAAAGGGCAAATAGGGTTGTACATTTACAGATGTTAATCCTTCTG
The DNA here is from genome assembly GCA_013297575.1 of Chitinophagales bacterium. Classification (GTDB taxonomy): domain Bacteria; phylum Bacteroidota; class Bacteroidia; order Chitinophagales; family Saprospiraceae; genus M3007. Next base: position 2,970 of record JAAFHO010000555.1, on the reverse strand, counting down.
GTAAATCGGAGAGGTTATACGTGCCTTCAGTACCCGTTAAGGTATAAAACGTTTCACCAGTAGATGTTTTGGCTTCTACGACCATATTGGTCAAGCCTTGTGATGTTTGGTCTGGTATGCAGTCGCCATCGGCATCTAATTGGATGGAGCCAGCCAATCGAGCAGAAGTATTGGGTGCGGCGCAAATAATACTAGGATCAATAAACGCTACAACAGATAGAGCCTCGTTGAATATGGGGCTGCCATTAATATCTAAGTCGATATTACCATTGGCATCTAATTGATACACCCGAATGATAAGTGTTTGCGTTGTACCGGCTTCCTCGCAATAGAATTTGATTGTTTCATATTCACTAATGGCTTTTTCAAATTCACTTGGAAAATCTGGGAATGCGTCGTTGCAATCGGGATGGCCATTTACAGGATTTAACGAATAAATAAAATCACTAAATGGATTAGCGCGCCTTACTGTGATTTTTACATTGCTACCGCAGTTGTCATAAGATCCATCATCAAACGATGAAGCATCAATGGTAGTGACATAACCTTCATAGCAATCATTGGGGTCATCGAAAGGGCTAATGAAAATTGTGGTATAATCGTTTACTAATACATTAGGTGGCACGTCATCTACCACGGTGACCGTAAACGAACAATCGGCTGTGTTGCCATCAACATCGGTCACTAGATAAGTATTGACGGTCACTCCAATGGGAAATGAAGCGCCAGAAGCCAAGCCTTGGGTCTGAACAAGTGTCCAGCCGGGTAAGTCATCGGATGCTGTTACAGTGTAGTTGTAGGGAGCATCGCAGGACAAAGCATCCACTTGTAGTACTGTGTTGCCTGGGCAAGTAATAACAGGATTAGTTAAATCGCCATTGGGATGATGAGTTGGTATTGGTGCTGCATTGGTTTTAAAAACCATTACCGCAGACAACAAGAGGGAGAGCATAAATAATCGCATAAGATTAATTTGTTGTACTACCCGCGGGAAAATTTGATTATAAACCATCGGGTATTGGTTGTGAATAAAAGTAACGATGCAAAGGTGCAGGTAGTGAGATTACTATTCTTGTACAAAAAACGGGAATTATCAAAATTTAAAATAATCGTATTTAGATTCAAAAGGAATTATTTTTATTTAATTTTGCATTTTTATTTATTAAAACTAGCATTTTTGCATTAATTTTTTTGACGAAAAAATAGGTTTATCAAAATGATTACAACTACAGTGATGGCACTTTGGAAGGCTTTAGCGCCTTTGGAGCAAAAAAAAGTATTAAAATTTTTAGAAAACACCTTGCATAACCAACGCGAAGATGTCCGGTTGTTGGCTCAGTTGTTGGCAAATACCCATCCGGATGATTATGCTCGCTTGGAAAAACAAGAGGTTTTTCGGCTTATTTTTCCAGATCAACCCTTTAATAACCTACAATTGAACTATACCTGCTCTTTTTTGGTGCAGCGCATTGAGGCTTATTTGGTTTGGGCGGAAATGGAAACGGAAGAATTTTGGCGCGATTATTTGCTTTGTAGGGCCTATCGGCGTAGAGGTATCCATGCTAGTTATCTTCGAAAAGTGGACAAAGCGATCCAAAACCTAGAGCAACAGCCGCTTCGAAATGGGCATTATCACCTTGTTCGTTATTTGACAGAGCGAGAACGCTATGAATACCGCGTACTACATGATCGGGAAACACCTACGGATCTGTCTTGCGTTACAGCTCCCTTGCAGCGTTTTTTTACCCTCGAAAACTTACGTTGGGCTGGAACGGCTTTGTCTTTAAATGCCCGTTATGGCATTCAAAACGAATGGCCTTTTTATCTACATGTGCTGGAGCATGCCGCATCTGTACAGGAAGCGGATACCCCTGAAATAGTTTTGATGCACCTTGGTTACGAAACCTTGAGGGATGTTGAAAACGAACAGAATTTTAAAAGATTAAAAGTGCTTATTAGTTCGAGTGACCATTTGTTTAGTGCCGGAGAAAAAAGAGATATTTACCTACTCGCGATCAATTTTTGCCTTCGGCGGCACAACCGAGGAGAACGACCTTTTTATACCCGCGAGGCACTCGAACTCTATCGAGAAGCACTAAAACGAGATCTTTTTATCGAAAATAACCACATGCAAAAATACACTTATAATAATATTGTGCGGTTGGCTTGTATTATTGGTGAATGGGCATGGGCAAAGGATTTTTTGGAAACCTACCAGTTTCGGCTTGCCGAAGAAGAACGTGAAAATATTTATAGGTTCAATCTGGCCTCGTGGCATTATCTCAGTGGTAATTATAGCCGTGTGCCTGAATTGTTGCAAACCTTTGAATACGCCGACCGCGATACACAAATTAATGCAAGACAAATGCTACTGCGCTCCTTTTTTGAACTAAAAGAATGGCAGGCACTGGATTCATTATTGCATAGTTTTTATTCCTTTCTTCGTCGCCGACACGATATTGGTTACCAACGACTGAATTACCTAAATTTGATAAAATATACGCGAAAACTAATGTCGGGTACGCCTAATCGGAAAAAAGCCGACTTGCTTAGAAAACAAATTGAAAAAGAGCAGTATATTGCAGAAAAGGATTGGTTGTTGGAAAAATTGGGGAAGTAGTTCAACGGATTTCAATACGCCGCTGTTATGCCAACCCAACCAATTATCTACAAAACTCGTCAATAATACACCATTTTATTATGCAAAAAACACTACTATTTCTTGTTTTTTTATTGCTGCTGACCAATACAACAGCCCAAAAAACAGAATTTAGCATCGCTTTAAATTCAGGGCTTTTTACCTTTTCGGGTGCGTCCGCTGAAAAGACAACTTCGATGAATTTCAATAATTCAACCACCTCGGGTTATACCAATAATCCTTATGGAGCCAAATTTGGGCTTGGTTATGGCGTATCAACCAATTTAAAAAGAATCACTAAAGACAATATCGTAATTGGTTGTGGGTTGGGA
>JAAFHO010000554.1 GCA_013297575.1 Chitinophagales bacterium | reverse complement strand
AAATTTATAACAAAACAAAACAACTAATTTATGATAAGCAATTACTTTAAAATCGCGTGGAGAAACCTTTTAAGGAACAAAGCCATTAGTGTCATCAATATTGTTGGATTGGCTTTGGGTTTAACAGCGTGTATGCTCATTGCGCTTTTTGTGCAAAATGAACTGAGTTATGATGGGTTTCATGAAAAGGGTGACCGTATCGTAAGGGTCGTGATGGAATATGGAAATGACGCTGAACGCGAAAAGGTAAAAACAACAGGCACCAAAGTCGCTCCTGCTTTTAAACGTACATTTCCGGAGGTAGAAGCCGGCGTAAGGATGTACATCACCAATCGCGTGGTAAAATCAGGTGATAAATTATTTAAAGAAAAAAACTTCTATTACGCTGATTCATCATTTTTCGATATTTTTTCCTTCAAACTATTGGCCGGAAACGCCAAAGATGTGCTGGTTGCGCCCAATACTGTGGTACTTTCGGAGCGTACAGCAAAGAAATATTTTGAGCAAGAAAATCCGATTGGCAAAATTATTCGAATAGACGATGCCAAAGATTATGTCATCACAGGTATAGCAGCCGATTGCCCTAAAAATTCACAAATACAGTTCGATTTTTTGGCTTCTTTTACCTCCTTGAGGGCCGCTAGAGAAGAAGAAAATTGGTACACCGCAAATTGGACCACTTTTTTGTTGCTCAAAGATCAAGCGAGTATCGAATCACTACAAGCGAAAATTGCTCCTTTTCTCCAAACGCAATTTTCAAAAGAAGAATATGCAGAATCTAGCCTCAATTATTTACTGGAGCCTTATACCAAAGTGCACCTGTATTCCGACGTAGAAAATAGTTTTCAGCCGAATAGCAATATTTCCTATCTCTATATTTTTTCGGCAGTGGCATTGCTTATTCTTTTGATTGCGTGCTTTACTTATATGAATGTTACCACTGCCAGTGCTACTGAAAGAGCCAAAGAAATAGGTATGCGAAAAGTGATGGGCGCATTTCGGAAGCAAGTTTTTTTGCAATTCATGGCGGAGTCGGCTATTATGGTAAGTTTGGTATTGGTGATTAGTGGTTTTTTGACTGCAATGTTTTTGCCTGCATTTAACGAACTCGTTGATAAAGAACTCAGTTTTTCAGCCATTTTCTTGCCTTCTAATCTATTTTTTATGGTGGGAATAGGCTTAGTAACTACTTTTTTGGCAGGTGCTTATCCCGCCATTCTGCTTTCTGGTTTTCAGCCCATAAAGGTATTAAAAGGCACCTTCAAAACTTCTTTTTCTGGGCTAATGCTAAGAAAGTCGTTGATTGTTTTTCAATTCTCTATTTCGATTTTTTTGATCATTGCAACACTTATCATACAAAATCAACTCCAATTTATTCAAAATAAGAAATTGGGCTACAACAAAGAGCATGTACTTGTATTGCCCACGGATCAAAAAATCAACGAAAAATTGAGCACCCTCAAAAGTGTATTTAAAAGCAATCCTGACGTACTCGGTGTTACAGGAGCGTATGAAACGCCTGTGTTTATTAATGGAGGCTACGCCATGTGGGGTGAAGGGATGGCGCAAGGTAATAGAATACCAATCGCTGCTATTCCTTCTGATGAGCATTTTGTGCAAACGATGGGGATGGATGTTGTTGCTGGAACTGATTTGGTAGAGGCCGATATGAAACGCATTACGAATGAAGATGCCACCAAAAATTATTTTTATTTTATATTGAACGAATCTGCCGTAAAACACTTGGGATGGACCAACGAAAATGCAGTTGGCCGGAAGATGGACCTGGGTGATGCGCGCCAAGGCGAGGTAAAAGCGGTTGTAAAAGATTTTCACTTCGCTTCCTTGCATCAGAAAATAGAGCCGCTGGTCATTTTTCCTGATTCGTATTTTAATACCATCATGGTAAAACTATCAGGAGAAAATATGCCTCAAACCATTGGTTTTTTGACTGAAAAATGGAAGGAAATAGCACCACACCGCCCTTTTGACTATGAATTTATGGACGAAGAATTTAACCGACTCTATGCCGCAGAAAGCCAAATAGGAAAAGCATTTAATGTTTTTGCATTTTTGGCCATTTTTCTAGCTTGTTTGGGTTTATATGGCTTGGCTACTTTTACGACAGCGCAGCGCAGCAAAGAAATAGGCATTCGCAAAGTATTGGGTGCTTCTATTGTAGGTATAACGGGGCTATTGGCCCAAGATTTTTTGAAATTAGTCCTCATCGCCATTATCATCGCCTCGCCCATTGCCTATTATTTTATGCACAATTGGCTTGCTGATTTCGCCTACGGTATTAATATCCAATGGTGGATGTTCGCAGCAGCAGGTATAGCGGCGTTGGCCATTGCGTTTTTGACGGTAGGTGGGCAAGCTGTGAAAGCCGCTTTGGCCAATCCGGTGCAATCGTTGCGTTCTGAGTAATGCAATCGCAGTTTTTCTTCGGGATAAGAATCACCTAATAAGAAGCATCAATAATGGTCAGTCAACATAAGTCGCTCGACAGATCGGCGACCTGCATATTCGTAGGTTAATAGATAGGTACCTGCCGACAAACTGGCAGGAAGTTGTACTGAAAAATCTGTATTTGATACAGGGGTGTGCGACCAAATGGTTTTTCCAGTCCAGTCTATCAAGTGGATCTGTTCTATTGGCGAATTATGCTCCGAAGCCTTGAAATATAAAGTACCATTTGTTGGGTTAGGCGTAATGAACCAAGTGTCGTTGTTCCCCTGTTCGTAAGTGGCCACCATATTTTCTATGGTGAAGTAAAGCGTTGTATCGCATCCATTACTTTGTTGATAATACCAAGAATAAGTGCCTGCTGACAAATGGTAAAATTGATTGCCCGTACCAATGGGTAAACTATCTTTATAAAAAATACTAGACCAGGTAATATTATTATCTTCCGAAATTATGATTTTTATTATACCACTGCCCGTATTATTCTTATCTGGCACAACAATAGGTGTTAAGCTGTTCAATTTTTTTTGTATAGCATCTACTGTTTTTAGTGTACGGCATCCAGATGTCGGATGAATGGCAAGTATAGAATAAGTACCTGGATAATCTATATTTACCTGATTGTTATTGACAATGTTTCCATTTGGGTGGTACCAGGTAACAAATGCATTGGGAGGCTGAAAAACAATATCTATGGGTGATAGTAATGTATCTGCACAGCCAAATGCTGGTTGGGGGATAGGGTCGTGAACAATATTCACTTGGGCGGTATTTTTATTGATTGTTCTCAAAAGTACAGTTTTGCAGCCACTTATGGTGTCTGTACCGACTAGTGTCATTTTTAAATCTTTATCCATAAGAACACTATCTGCTTCGATTTTATACGTCCATTTGTCTGAATACCATTCAAAGCGCAAGTCGGCGGTATCGGGTTGGGCAAAGAGCATTACTTGCGGGAATTGGCAGGAATAGGGCTGGTTGCTGACTATATCTATCGAAGGTCGCGTGCCAACCTTAACGTACACCGAGTCAAATCCATCACATTCATAGATGAGATCGTCAAATACGTGCAAATAATACCAACCAGTATCACCGACCACCAAATAGGGTTGCTTACTGATGATTTGTCTTGCTTGATTCAGCCAATGAATAGAGTCCGTATATTGGGTATATTGCGAATAGAGCGTATCCGGAAGTTGGGTACAGTACACACCGTCCGTTTCCCTGATTTTTGAACGTGCTGAATACTGAAACTGGATTTGGCGGTGGTGCTGACATGCGCCATTTGATAGGATTGTCGAACCGAAACAGACATCTTCCCCTGTCCTCCAAAAGATATCACCTGCTGGGTTGGTGAATATTGGTGTACAGGAGTACGATTTCGGTTCATAAACATCGTAAAAGCCTGGTAATATATTTACTTTTTGCTTTTGAATCAAAAAACAACCACTGGAATCCTGAAAAATGTATTTGTAGTAGCCGCTTTGTTTTATTTCGGTTCCCCAAGGCAGCGTATAGGAACATTGACAAACATATATTTCAGGAAAAATGGTATCAATAATAGGACTATTGACAATAATCGTTTTGTTAAAAACTACCGTATCATTTGGGTAGATTGCCCACAC
>JAAFHO010000553.1 GCA_013297575.1 Chitinophagales bacterium | reverse complement strand
CTGATGGGGTTTGGAATCCGAAAGAAGCAAGCCTGCCAGTAACGGTTTTACCCCCTTTCTGGCGGACAATATGGGCTTATTTGTTTTATGTTTTAGTTGTGGTTGGTTTGTTTTGGCTGGCGTTACGTCTCCTGTTTTTACGTGCTGACTATGAAAATAAGATCAGGATTGAGCGGCTTGAAAAGGAAAAATTAGAGGAGGTAAATCAAATGAAACTCATCTTCTTTACCAATATTAGCCACGAGTTAAAAACCCCTTTAACGCTGATTGTCAGCCCATTAGAAGAGATGCTTCGGCGCAGAATAGGCGATAGTACATTGCAATCTACTTTTTCAATGATGCACCGCAATGCCGTTCGATTGTTATCCATGATTAATCAATTGCTCGATATCCGAAAGGTAGAGGCTGGCCTCATGCGGATGGAAGTATCAGAGGGCAATATAGTACAGTTTGTAGGTGAAATTTACCTTTCTTTTAGGGAATTGGCTAACCAAAGGCGTATTCATTTCGAGTTTATACCACCCGAATGTGCCATTATGGCTTATTTTGATGCGGATCAATTGGAAAAAGTATTTTTTAATCTACTTTCCAATGCCTTCAAATTTACACCTCCCGAAGGAAAGGTGTTTGTTGCTATCGGTACAGACGATGCTAAGCACCAATATTATGTACGTATAACCGACAATGGCAAAGGAATTCCAGTAGAAAAATTACCTTATATTTTTGAACGTTATTTTCAGGCAGAAGAGCATATTGGCCAAGAAGATAGTGGAACAGGTATCGGGCTTTCGTTGGTAAAGTATATCGTAGAACGGCACCAAGGCAATGTTGAGGTAGAAAGCGCGCCCGGTCAGGGGGCAGTGTTTACCGTTTGGCTGCCCTTTGGTAAAACGGATTTTCCTGAAAATGAAATCAAACAAAATACGAAAAATGAAGGCATACTAGATTGGTTCGAGCACCACCCAAGTCACGAACACAATGGTCTTTTCGGGGAATTATCCAATAGTTTTTCTAATTTAAACGCGGAAAAAGACCTCCTTGACCAGCCAATTTCAGAAAATACCGCTACCGAAACAAATAAAAATACGATACTTATTATTGAAGACAATAGCGATATTAGGCAATATTTATCCACTCATTTATCAAAAGAATTTGAAGTGGTACTTGCCGAAGATGCAGAACAAGGGCTGGATATTATACTCAAATCGTTACCCGATCTTATCCTTTGCGATATTGCTATGCCCGGTATGGACGGCATACAACTTACCCGTCAAGTAAAAGGCCAAATTGAAACCTCCCATATTCCAATTATTCTCCTAACAGCCCGTACTGCGCTCCTCTTTAAAATGGACGGGCTAGAATCTGGTGCCGATGATTATATTACTAAGCCATTCAATTTCAATTTGTTACAGTTGCGTATCCGTAATTTGATAACAAGCAGAAAGGGCTTGCGCGAGCGATATGCCAAAGATTTTCAACGTTTTGATAACGTACCCAATGAAGTGTCTTATTCCGATTTAGATGAACAGTTTTTGGCTAAAGTATCACAAATTATACATGAGCATATCGCTGATCCTGAATTTTCAGTGGACGACCTTGCCCGTAAATTATTAATGAACCGCAAACAGGTATATCGTAAAATCAAAGCCCTCACGGATAGCACACCAGTGGAGTTTATCCGAGCGATACGCCTCAAGCAGGCAGCAGTTTTACTGCGCTCGCACCAATATACAATTTCAGAAATCACATATATGGTTGGTTTTCAGGATTTTAAATATTTCAGAGAACGTTTTAAAGCATTCTTTGGTGTTAATCCTTCTGATTTAGAATAACACTCGGCTCCAAAGAAAACCAATACTTATCTTTGCCCCAAAAAAATTCAATATGCTAGAAATCATTTCCCCATCAAATCTCCCTGCCGAACTCCCTAAAGGCTTCGTACTACTCATTGATAAGCCACTTGGCTGGACTTCTTTTGATGTCGTAAACACTGTTCGTCATTTTTTGAGCAAACGCGTAGGGGTAAAGCGTATTAAACTAGGCCATGCCGGTACACTCGATCCATTGGCCACCGGGCTGTTGGTGCTTTGTGCAGGTGATTATACCAAGCGCATCGACGAGTTTCAGGGACAAGAGAAAGAATATACAGGAACGATAACCTTTGGAGCCGTAACACCCTCCTTTGATCTGGAAAAACCAATAGAAATAGTCCAAAATACAGTTGTATTAACACCAGAAACACTGGAAGCCGCCCGTTTGACGCAATTAGGGGAGATAGATCAAGTGCCTCCTATTTTTTCAGCAGTCAAATTAGATGGAAAACGCCTCTATAGTAATGCCCGAAGTGGAACAGAAGTGGACATAAAATCACGAAAAGTAGTGGTCTCTGAGTTCAGCCTCACACAGCCTGTGCTGAGGAATCCCGAAGATGGCCGCCCGGAAGTAGTAAATCTTTCTCAAAAACGCAATCCAATTTGGTATTACCCGGATTATCAACAGGGCTTGAAGTCCGATTTTAAGATAATATGCGGCAAAGGTACTTATATCCGCTCTATGGTATTTGATATGGGACAATTAACGGGCTGTGGTGCCTATCTGAGTGCCCTGCGTCGGACGAGAATTGGTGATTTTTCGGTAACAGATGCTTGGGATGTTGAAGTGTTAATTCAATTATTGAAAGATTCAATACCTGCGCAAAAAACAGAAGGATAACTACTTATGGAAGAAAATAAAATACCAACATACTATCAATTGGTCTATGCCGTAACCCGCCTGATCCCCAAAGGAAGGGTCACGACTTATGGCGCTATTGCCGATTTTTTGGCACTCGGCTCTTCCCGAATGACAGGATGGGCCTTGAACCAACAACGCGGCGACGTACCAGCACACCGTGTCGTTAACCGCAAAGGAGAATTGAGCGGACGACACCGATTCGCGACCCCTACTTTGATGCAAGAACTCCTCGAGTACGAGGGTGTAAAAGTGGAAGACGCCAAAGTGGTGGACTTTGATCAACTATTTTGGTCGCCTGCTGCCGAATTGGGCGATGATTGGGAGTTTTTAGGGTAAAACTAGAATTTCCAATACGAAAGATCTGGCACAACTGCGCGCACCCGTTTCTGCTCGTACTCCAATACCTGCTTCCCCAATTCCGACAAAAACGGGAATCCTATATTATCATAATCGTATTTATCATCGTTGAAAATACCATCACTATTGCACAATATAGTGGCTGCCAATACAAATTCTACCTTGTTTTCATAATCCACCACATAAGCAACATCTGTTAAAGTGCCATACGCTTCCCCCACTTTATTGAACAACCTAATATTGCCATTTTGTTGCGCTTTGGTATCGCCCATCACAAAAAACTTGACATAACTGTCCCAATGATCCGTTGTGTCATACTTTGGGTGGGTAAATTCTCTAGGAAATAACCCCATCGAACGGTGCATCATTTTATAATCCTCTTTGGAAATATTAAAACGTTGAGCGGACGGCACCACATCAGGAAACAGCGCAGTGCGTAACATACGTTCCATATCCGTAAGTGCAAACCAATTTTTGGTCGAAAAATCAAAAGGCGTTTGCACCAATGAATCCTTGCTATTCAAATAACCTTTGCCCTTTTTCAAACCTTTTTGGGGATTAAAATAAATCAGTTTATCCTCTTTTTCCTTTTCTTTAAGGAGAATATTGCCTTTAGCATCCATAAAACGGATTGGTTGTGCGTATTTCTGATCGCGCTGTGCGGCATAAAAACGATGTAAAATACCTGTGTTTTCATAACCTTTTCCGTGCAAAGTCATATTGATATACTCGCGACCTAAAAAGTCAAAAAGATGGTTATAAGCGTCATTATCACTTACTGCAAAAATAGCGCGTACATCTTGGGCAATAGTAGGTTTGCCATTGGGCGCAGATAAATCTTCTTGGTAAGCATGTTGAAAGGGCCGAACAGAATCCAAAGCGTATGAAGTTTCGCTACTCAAACGCGGGTATCCACTCGCTTTCATGGTATTTATTTTTTCCAAAGCCAATAAAGCCAAAGGCATTTTTACGGTACTCGCCGGATAAAAATACTGCGTAGAGTCCAC
>JAAFHO010000551.1 GCA_013297575.1 Chitinophagales bacterium | reverse complement strand
CACTATATAAATTAGTCTCGATCAATGTCTCCAATGTACCTTCTTGTTCCTCGGTAACTTTACCGGGCAGGTACAAACCCGCATTATTGACCAATACGTCCACTTCAAAAAAATGTTCCTTTACGAATGCCCCAAATTCGAGTACTTCCGATTTTTTACTGATATCGGCAGCAAAAGTGAAGAGCCTGGTTTTCGGGTAACATAATGCCCAATGCGCTTGTGCGGCTTCTAAATCTGCTTCTGTTCGGGCGCAAATAGCCACATCAAAGCCATTTTCGGCAAATTTTTCGGCAATTGCCCTACCCAAGCCTTTGGTGCCGCCGGTTACTACTGCTTTATACATAAGTATGAAATTGATTGATATTGAAAAAATTGCATTTATCCTGGTTACAGGAATGCCCTTTTGTTTTTGTTTAACAAGATATATCTAAAGACAACTGACCCGTCAAAATGTTTAGCCGTTAAATTAGGGTTAAACCTAAACAAAGCCCATACAATTCTTTTACTTTTGTGTCTCTAATATGAACGCTAAAAGAATTCGACTCATCATCGGCATGATGTCCCTCGCTTTGATAGGGGTAATTAGCCTGCAAATCTACTGGATTGGCTGGAATATCCGGCTCAATGAGAACCAATTTGACAAATTAGTCTTGGGGGCTATGAATAAAGTAGCCGACCGACTACAATACTACGAAAACTCGGCGGTTATTGAAGCCTTGAATAAAACGCGCTCGGCTGGCAAAATTCGCGAGGCGGCCCGCTACCTCGAAAATGGTGATGCCTACCGCCGCGTGGACACCGCTGTTGTTCCGCCTTCTAAAAATTCAGATACGGTACGCGACAAAACCAATTTAGACATGTGGGAATACATGAAAGTGAGCCAATTGGTGGATACCAAGCCACTTGCCGAACGTGTTCCGCTCGATTTGCTGGAACAATGGGTACAAGAAGAGTTCGATAATGTGGGCATTCGTGCGCCTAAGCAATTTGGTGTTTATTCTAAGGCAAGAAGTAGTTTTGTTATCGTGAACGGCTATTTTGTAGTAGAAGACAATAGTCCGCAAGTGACCCAAGGGAATGCCGCCACTTTGTACAATTCGCAGTACCGCGTGGCTTTGTTCCAATTGGACGAGGACTCTCCGGGTTACTTATCGCTTTATTTCCCCAATCGCACTAGTCTGGTTTTGGGCAGTGTCATTCCTACCCTATTGCTTTCTGTATTATTTTCGGGTATTATTTTGTTTTGTTTTTGGTACACAATCCGCGTTATTTACCGACAAAAACAACTATCGGAGATGAAAACGGATTTTATCAACAATATGACCCACGAATTTAAAACACCGATTTCGACCATTTCCTTAGCAACCGATAGTATTTTAAATCCGACGATCATGGGTTCGCCCGATAAAATCAAACGTTTTATCGATATTATTAAGCAAGAAAACCGCCGAATGAACAGCCAGGTAGAACGGGTGTTGCAAATGGCATTGATCGATAAAAAGGATTTTGAACTTTCGCTTGATGAACTCAATTTACACGATGTGATTCAACAGGCTGTCGGCAATTTTAGCCTTCAAGTAGAAAAAAGAGACGGTTCAATCACCACAAAACTAGACGCCGAGCAACCAATTATGGAGGGCGATTCGACGCATATCGCGAGTATTATCCACAATCTTTTGGATAATGCGAATAAATACAGCCCTGAAAAACCGCAGATCACCGTCAGCACCCGCAATGTGTCGATGGGGATTGAGGTGACGGTTACCGACAATGGTGTTGGGATCAGCAAAGAGGCGCGTAAAAATATTTTTGACAAATTTTATCGCGTTTCTACGGGCAATATCCACGATGTAAAGGGATTTGGCCTTGGATTGAGCTACGTAAAGGCCATTGTAACGGCACACAAGGGTTTGATCGATGTGCGCAGCGAGCCAGGCAAAGGCAGTAGTTTTGTGCTGACGTTTCCAACACGGGTGAGCGAGCAACCGTTGAAGACGGTTTATTTTCCGGTGGAGGGGTAGAGACGTTGCAATGCAACGTCTGTACTGTACCGCAACGTCTGTACCGCAACGTCTGTACCGTAACATCTGTACCGTAACGTATGAAGTTATGCCTAATTATATAAAGTCCATAAATTTAAACAATTGAAAAAACAACGGAACCCTAACCCCCTTTCGATGGTTCATAGGGCATGACAAATCCTTATTGGTCCCTGATGCGCACAGCGTGGCACTATGCACGCGACCAGCGCAGGCACTATGTGCTTATTTATGCTATGTTTTTGGCCAGCAATGTGCTCTCCGCTTTTGAGCCTATTATTTGGGGCTGGTTTATCAATGCCTTGCAACGCGATGGTGTGCAGGCTTTGGCAGCGGCTGGCTGGTATGTGGCGGCTTATTTAGGCATACATTTTTCCTTTTGGCTGTTGCACGGCCCCGCCCGTATTGTGGAGCAAAAATTGGCCTTCCAACTGAGCGGAAATTTTTTAGACGATCTGTACCGCAAAGTGCTGAGCCTCCCAGTTAAATGGCACCAGGATCACCACAGCGGAGCCACCATCAATCGGGTACGCAAGGCATACGAGGCTCTGAAGCATTTTTTTCAAGGCGGCTTTAACTACGTCAATGCACTGCTGAAATTCTTGTTTTCTTTTGCCGCCATGTTGTGGTTTTCGCCCTTGTTTGGTACCGTAGCCGTGGCGTTGGGCCTGCTGACTGTTTTTATCATCCTGAAGTTCGACAAGCCTTTTATTGAAACACTGGACGAGGTCAACGAACGCGAACACGCCGTGTCATCGGGTTTGTTCGACAGTTTATCCAATATCTTGACGGTCATTACCCTGCGCCTAGAAGGGCGTTTGCAAGGGAGTTTATTTGAAAAAGTAGGAGCCATTTTTCCACCTTATCGCCGCAATACCCTTATCAATGAATGGAAGTGGTTCATCGCTGACTCGCTGGTAGCCCTCACTTACGTGGTGATGGTATTAGGCTACATTTGGCAAAACTGGCAACCCGGTGTACCATTGATGATCGGCGGATTGGTGACGCTGGTGGGCTATGTGCAGCGTTTTACAAGCGTTTTTCACGATGTGGCTTGGCAATACACCGATATTGTGCGCTACAATACCGACGTGCAGACGGCCCGCTATATTTTCGAGGCATATGATCAACAGCACCGCCCCGAGCCTTCCGCTCCCCTGCCCACACGCTGGCACCAACTCGACATTCAAAATCTTTCCTACGCACACCGCGACGGGACCGAAGCCCCCAACGACCGCCCAACTCTCGGTCTGACCAATGTATCGCTTCACCTGCGTCGGGGACAACGCATTGCCTTAGTGGGCGAAAGCGGCAGCGGCAAAAGCACCTTGCTCGCCCTATTGCGCGGGCTTTATCCGCCCGAACCTGGCGTATTGTTTCAGGTGGATGGCCAGCACACAGACCGCGGTGCGATCGCCGATAAGGTAACCCTGTTCCCGCAGGAACCCGAAATTTTTGAAAACACCATCCGCTACAATATCACGCTCGGCTTGCCTTTCCCTGATGAAGACTTAGATACGGTGTGTACTTTGGCGCATTTTGGCGAAGTAGCCGCGCAATTACCGAAAGGACTGGATTCCAATATTCAGGAAAAAGGTGTGAACCTGTCAGGCGGACAAAAACAACGCCTTGCTTTGGCCCGCGGCATTTTGGCCGCCCGCAGCAGCGACATCGTGCTGTTGGATGAACCGACTAGCAGTGTTGACCCCAAAACGGAGGCGCTGATCTATGACCGCCTCTTTGCCGAATTTTCAGACAAAGTCATTGTGTCCTCGCTGCACCGCCTGCACTTGCTGCACAAGTTTGATCACATCTATGTGATGCACCAAGGGCAAATCATCGCCGAAGGCACGTTGGAGCATCTGCGGGCGCATAGCCCAGCGTTTCAGGAATTATGGCAACATCAGGAGCAGACGGGTATGATTGCTTCTGGAGGGTAAAAATATTCGTTTTTTGTAAGACTAAAGTAGTCCTGGGAGGAGGTTAGTTGCTCCTCTGAGCGATCAAATTGGAGCAATTGAAAACAAGTGAACTACAATTCATAGGGTGCTCATTAAAATTATGCTGC
>JAAFHO010000550.1 GCA_013297575.1 Chitinophagales bacterium | reverse complement strand
GCAGATGTATTCGTCAAGCAAAGGAAATTTTTTATTGGTTTCTATACCTCTGCAACCAAAGCACACCTCAAAATATTCAAAAATATTGTTGGATTTATCCAAAAATAGGATGGCATTTCTAGGATAATAACAGCCCATTTTTTCGCTGGATGTAATATAGTGTCTGGCACAGGTATTGAATAAAATATCTGACAGTTTAGCGATTTGATCTGGGTTCAAATCCTGCATCTGATCCAGTTTTGAGAAGTCTCCGCTTTTCATCACCTTGGACATTAGTACCTCTTCTTTTTCTTGGATTACCACGGTTGAATCTAGGAAGACAGTCGGAGGTCTAAAATCATGATTTAGGTTAAAGGAAACAAGTTTTATCCGGGCCGCTTTCCTAAAAGGATAGGCGGCCAATCTTTTTGAAAGACTGAATTTTGAAAAATCGTTATCAATACGATCTTCTTCCAAAATTGGCGGCGGCGGCGGCATTGTTTTTTGCGCCTTTGTAAAACATCCGGCCAGTAGAAAAGTAAAAAAAATAATTATGATTTTCATATTTTGTGTTTTTTAGTGGGGGGGGGCGTTTGTCGTTACTCCCTCTCAATACCTCTTTATTGCGTGAAAACCCACATCTTTTGATAAAGTTTGGGACAATAATATGTATTTCAAAAGCAAAGTTAGTATTTTTTTAAACTTGTCTTTGTGTTATGTTTTTTGAGGAAGTCCGAAGTCCGGTTATTGAGTTTATCGAAGTACGGTTACTGAGTTTATCGAAGTACGGTTGCTGGATACGTTCTTCCAATACTTCTTGTTTTCGGGTTTGAATAGCAAAATAGCTTTGAGCAAATGCAATTTGCTCTTTCTTTGGGTCACCGTTTTGAGCGATAAGATAACAGGCATAGCGGGTGAGCATAAAATCAGGTACTTCCTTAGTTGCACCTTTAGGCATTGGTATCGTTTTGTTGACGTCAACGAAATGATCTGAAACAGCTTCACCCGTAGTTTCGCAACTATCTTTCGCTTTAGTAATAGCGTTTAAAAAATTACGCCAATCGGCATATCCTAAAAGTTCTTGTAACTCACGCGCTAACCAGTATTCTACACCGTCGTGCTCGTAGGCGTATTCTTCAAAGTGCTTATTTAATTTGATAATTATTCCTTTTTCCATAATTTATGGTATTTGTTTCAATATTGTATAAGACTGCCATCATTCTTTGAGACAACCAAATATTTTCATCTGCATAAATAACCTGCCATCAGGGATTTATACGATCCAGTTGAGCAATGAACTGGGTTATTTTCAAAAGAGGCTGATTGTCACGTACGAGTAATCGCGAAGGTGTTTTTTAATCGAAATAGGGATCCATAAAACCATTTGAAAAATATTTCTCTTTGCGCCAAAATTGAGATTTATTGATACTACCATCAAACTCATTGCTATAAATTGTCAAATCTGTTGCTCTACTATACCATTTACCATTTTCATTTTCAGGATCAATGTATTTTAGTTCAATTCTTAGTTTTGTTTTAAAATCGCCACTGTACTTTGGCATTAAAAACTCCCAATATTCGCCACTATTCAAGGTCAATATATGCAGACTATTACCACAAAAACTACTTGGCAAATATTCAATATCTTTCCATTCATTATTCATTGTTTTTGCTTGTACTTTCATATATAGTCGGCTGTCAGAAGCATTAAATTTTACAGATTTTGATGTAGTGTTATTAATAAAAACGCTATGACAATTCCATTTATTCTGATCGAAGACAATAGCATTATCTATTTTTATATTTAGTTCGTTATCAGTTATTTGTCCTTTGTTTTCTATTTTTTTTGCACTATTCTCTGATATTCCAAAACCGCTAAGATCTTTTTCATCTACAGGCGAATGGGCATAAAAATAACCTCTCTTCATATAATCAATATTGACATCTTCAATAATGGTATTTTGTTTTTCTTGCCAAATAATTTCCCCTTTCTTATCAATGTAAGACTGATATTTGCCTATCCGAACTTTTAAAAGCCCATTTTGAAAACCATTAAAGTCATAATCTTCAAATAATGGTTCAATTACTATTTCTCCCTTTAAATTTGCAACACCGTATAATGTACGATAGGCATCTTCTTTTGTAGGACTTGCCTTCGAAAAAAAGAAATAATCATCAATAATACCAGTATATGGAGATATTTCTTCAAATTTAGGTTCAACTATAAAGTCGCCATTTTTATTAACAACACCAAAACCTTTTCCATCTATCTTAACTATCGCAGATCCATTTTCAAATTCGTTGACTTCATCAAAACCTTGTACATTTACTTTTTTCATTTGCTCGTTAATCATATAAAATTTATCGTCCTTATACTTTGCAAATGCACGATTATCATTAAAATTGGTTAAATCTTCAATCAATGTATCATTTAAAACTACTTCGCCTTTTATGTTTATATATCCTTCATACTTGTTTTGACTTGAATAATTGTCTTCATCTTCTGAGCGTTGGTGAAGGGTAATTATTGCAAAATTATTTTGAAAATCCTCCAAAATAAAACCGTCTTTTAACGAAAGTTGTTTACTGAAAATTACCTTACCGTTGGTATCCAAGAAAGTTACCCGGTCATTATCATCTTGATAATTATAGGCTTTAATTATGCCTTCTTTATAACTATCTATTGACTCATACTTATCCATAGGAACGATAAATTTTCCATTTTTATCAATTATGCCATAAGTTTCTTTGTCGTTATTACGCTTTTCAACAAGAAATAAATCATTGTCGTTTCGTCTAATATTTGAAAAAATAGTATCCGCAATCAATACCCCTGACTTGTTAATAATACCAAATTTGCTAGTAACCGTTTGAACAATAGCACTTTCATTTTTAAATAGGCTTGTTTCTTTATAATTTATCGTAAAAGGTATATTGCCTTGTTTATCAATAAATTGTGGACTGCCATTGTCATAAACAATTGCCAAGCCTTCTCGAAATTCAGTTGCATAATCATATTTTGGCGCAATGGCAAAATCTCCTTTCCTATTGATAAAACCAAATGTTCCATTTATTCTTGCTGCTGCTAAACCTTCGGAGAATTGACCAACATTCCTAAAAATTGGTTTAATAATCAAGTTTCCATGATTATCAATAAAACCGATTTTATTGTTCTCTTTTATTGGAAATAAAAACGTAGTTTCTTCCTGTTGACTTTTACAATTAGAGTTAATAAGAATTATAATAAATAACAAGCAAAGATTTTTCATAAGTAATTTAATATTTATATTTTTTGTGGAATTGTTGTTAAATTGTTCGTAGTCTATCGTGTGGGACTGTAAAATTTGTTTTTTCTGTTTTTTGCACCTTCATTGTTTAAATTGCATTCTTTTTCGGCAATTTTCTCAGCAAATAAGCAACAACCGATTCGTTTTTTCCTTTGGCGCTCGGTGCACACAAGGAAGCACTTTACTGTCAGGATAATCAATCGCCAACCGCCATAAGTGGCCCAAACCTAAGTTGATAGGAAGGGCATTAGGATGCGCTTGGTAGTGTAGATCAAAGCAGTTTTCACTTAAAAATGCTTCAAAATCTTCATCGTTTCCTTCATGTAGTTTTTTGAGTTCATCACGTATTTCTGGAACCAATATTTTTTGTATCGCTGCTGAATTTGGCAATATTTCACTCGGGTCGCCGTAGTAAGTACATAAAAAGGTATCGGTGGGTACAGGCGACCGATCTACATGAAAAGAATAAACATCAGTTGGGAAAAAAGGGTAATCATCATCTCTGTCGTAGCACTTGATGACATTAAGGACTGGATCTGCACCATACGCTGTCAATAGTTTTAAGTCATTTAAAAGAATTGCACGAGCCAGTTGCCCCATTTCACTTAACTGAAGTCCAAGAAGTGCCTCTTCATCCAAAACCGTTATATTTTCATCTAATGCTGCTTTTTCAACAATTTCAGCGAAATCACCTACGAGTTGACGTGTCCAGCATAGCGCATTGATTGCTCCATGAAAAGGGGTTGAAACAAGGTCTTGAAAATTCGTGACACATTGAATTTGATGTTCATTTTGAGATAAATCTATCATAATGGCAAAGATACGTGGTAGTTGGAGACTAACCTA
>JAAFHO010000557.1 GCA_013297575.1 Chitinophagales bacterium | reverse complement strand
TGGCCTATAAAGGTGGATTATCTGCTATTTTTTTACCTGATGGACAGCGAATCACACCTTTTAAATACCGATACGTTCGACTGTTTGCCCAAAAATCGCAGACTCGAAAAGACGAAAAAGCACACGGATTGAACGCTGAAACGTATTTCGTAGGTAACACGAAAGATACTGGGGAGTGGCAATTAATCGATAATTTTGGTAAGGAATACCCTTTAGAACCGAGGAAAGAGCAGCCACAAAAAAGTAAAACAGCGGAAGATCCTTTTTCATCTCTTGACATAGAAGCCGAGGATGATACACAAAAAATGGATGATACGCAAAAAGTCTATGATACGCCTAGTAAACAGGCTCAATTCCCCGGCGGCGAAACCGCTATGATTCAATTCTATGCTAACAACATAAAGTACCCGTCCGAAGCCAAGAAAATGGGTATTCAAGGTCGCGTTGTGCTTCAATTTGTAGTCGAAAAGGACGGTAGCCTTACCTCATTTATCATTTTGAGAGACATTGGAAGCGGTTGTGGCATGTCGGCAATAGAAGCCACCAAGTTGATGCCTCGTTGGTTGCCTGCAGAGCATAATGGGAGAAAGGTGCGGGCAAAAGGTGTGACTTCAGTTTGGTTTAGATTGGAGTAAAAATGAAGAAAATGCCAATGGTGCTTAGAAGATGTTTTTTGTACAAGAAGTAATTATTGGAAATTATTTCGATGTGTTATTTTATTTTTAAAATATTAATTTCAAAGGAATGAATCGTTTTTTTATAATTCTATTACTTTTTACGCTTGTCAGTCAGGATACTTTGGCGCAAACCCTGATCCCTTTTTTGGCCCAAAACGGTAAATTTGGTTTAGCAGACGAGCGCGGAAAAATAGTCATTGAGCCTCAATTTGATGATAATATTGAACCTTTTTTCCCAAAAACATTGTCTATAGACTGCAAGAAAAACGGCGAAATGGTGCGAGTTTTTCGAAACGGGCTTGTTATCCCAAACCCGCGTTTGGTACTGCATCGTACCATGCCAGTGAATAATTATAGTGGAAATAACGATAGGATTGATTCCATTGGTCATCTTTTGGCCTTTCAGGTGGGGCAAAAATGGCAAATTATTGATTTAAAAGCAGGCGGAAAAATAGTCGAAACGTACCAAGAAGACTACCTACGTTTGCCCCAATGGGCTAAAATGACTACTCCCTTAGTAACGGGCGGCACCGATTTTCGATTTCAGTATGGTGCAATGCGTATTTTTCACGCCGATGGTAGCGTCAATTTCTTGGATGAAAACCTACGCGAAATATTACCCCAATATGCCGCCGCAGGAGCCATTGTCGATGCAAATTACTTTATTTTTGCGGAAAGTAAAGACCACTTTGGTGTTGCAGATCGAAACGGAAAAACGGTTGTTGTACCTGTTTTTAGAAGTCTTGAACCGTGTGGAAAAACTGGTTTTTTCATCGCCAATAAACCAATAGATGGCTCAAATGGTAGAAAAGGCTCGTGCGGCTTAGTAAATGCGGATGGTAAGATTGTGCTAGATACCGTTTTTTCAGATATGGAACAAGTCACAGGTGCAGACCTTTTGATCGTTAGGAATATGGGTAAATCGGGTGTTTTTGACTTCGATGGTCGCGAAATTATCCCTATTGAGGCGGAATATGCTTATAGACAAGGTTTTGGTTTTACGATCATTAGATGGCCCAATAAAGATGGTATGAATCTTATTGACCGCCACGGAAAGCGTCTTTTGGAGAAAAATGTGGCAGAAGTATCTATAATTCCATTCCCTAAAAAACTATTTTTTAAAGTCAAATCGGGCGGCTGGACTTCTATTTTAGATACTTCAATGACCGTTTTGGCACGGGATTCTGTCGAAAATTTGGATTTATTGGAAGTGGATCCACTTCTTTTTTTAGTTCGAAAACACAGAAGCACTTCGAGCAGTGAATACTCCAGTGACCGAACCGTAATGATTCGAAATGGCGCAGGAAAAATATGGGCTGAGGGGAAATTTGATGCCGTTTCCAATATTAAAAATTTACCTTTTGACCTGCGGATGGTCTATTTGAATAACCTAAAAGGTGTGGTGAATTCAAATTGGGAGGAAATATTACCGCCCATTTTTGATGAAATCATGGCCGAATATCTTCTGGAGGATACGCTAATTTGGGTAAAAAAGAAGGGGGATATACTTTTTTCTGCTTTTGATAAACAAGGTAAAAAACGTACCGACATCACCGACGCGCCAGAACCAAAGCGCGAAAGTGCTTTGCGTGTTATCGGCAAAATCCAAACAATTTCTACTGGCGAAAAAATGGCCACGATATTCGATGGTACACAGATAAAATGGCCGGATTCACTCGAAAATCAACGCGTTTTAGCCAGTTTTCGAAGTGAAAAAAGGGGTGCAGTCGTCGTCGGAATGGGTTCTAAACACATGACAACTGTACTTGACCATCGTTTTCGCAACCTATTACCTACAGGATATGGCATCCCTGAATATACGGCGAGCGAGCTGGTTTTGGACCGTTTTACCCAATTTGGGCTTCTGGTGGTCAAAAAATTACGAGATGAAAAACCTATTAAGCCATCGGCAGTACCACCCAAATCAGAGCCAATCGAACCCGTCAGAGAAGCACCGATTGTAAAAGAATTAGACAGACCTGTTGATTACTCCATGGGCCAAGGCGTAGGTGCAGGCAATCCGGCGCGAAAAACTGAACCCATATTTGACGAGACCTATGGCGTTATTGATTGGGAAGGGAATTGGGTTTTGCAGCCGAAAATTAATGTGGAGTATTTAGTATTATCGCCCTTTTTGATTGGAGAGTTCCCAATTGGAGCCAAGTCATCGAGCCACGAATTTTTTGAGAAAGGGCTGCGACTGCACCGCGTTCAGCAAACCGAAAAAGGTGTTTTTGAAGCAAATTGGCTGGCACTCGACCGTTTTTCGAGCAAAGATGGTAATAATATGAAGATCGGAAGGGTTAGGTCAGGTACGCAGCGGATGGCCGAATACGCTTATTTTGATCAAAAAGGAAAGCCAATTACCGATTGGATTTTTGAAAACGGACCTGATTTTTTGAGTGCTAAAAATCTCGTGCATATCTGGGAAAAAGATGTCCAGAAATCGCGTCAGGCGGTCATTGACGCAAATGGGAAACCCCTTTTTGAGTTCGGCAATACGATGACCGACGACCCTCCACGCAAATGGTCGAATCAGAATATGACCTATATGACCGTAAAAGAGTGCAAAATCGGCGAAAATATGCCAATGGGCTTGATGGATTCGACGGGTCGCTTGGTATTGCCGCTCAAATATTTCGACCTCCGAATATTTGAAAATGACCGATTTTTGACTGCAAAAACGACGGATGGTAAATCTGTTTTGATGACCCTCGAAGGCAAAATAATCCACGAGTTTGCACCGAGCAAATCGGATGTTTCGATGCAATATAATGGACGCGGTGCTAAACGAGTACATATAGGCCCGATCGCAGTATGGACCGAAAAAGAGACCATTTTAATCGACGACAAAGGGGTGGTGTTACGGCGATTTGATCTGCCATTTGCACGCCATTTGCTCGACAATTATTCGGCGGATCGCTATGTTGTTTTGATGAAAGATAAACAAAAGATTTGGGCCGATTTTTTGTCGGGACAGTTGTTTTTTGAGTGAAATTTGGCTGAGTTGTGCGTATGCTCGAAATGTATTGGGACAATATGAGGCAATGAGCAGTCGCTCCAAAGTGAGTAAAAAAACATACTGACCACTAATCCACTACTACAATCTTAGTCGTCTTCAACCGCTGCGCTCCTTGCCGAATTACTGCAATATACACCCCAGCGCCCACCTTCGCAGGCAATACCAGTCCGCTGCCACCGTCAAAGTTCTGCTCGCTGATGAGCGCACCATCGAGATCGTAGAGCGCAAAGGTGAGATCTGTGCTGTTTTCGAGGCCGATACAGCGGATGGTTTGGCCTGTTTTGTAGGGATTTGGTGTAATGGTGGTGGATTGGTTCACGAGTACTTCATCCGTGCTGACTGTTGGAATTGGGTGTATTCTAACAGTCA
>JAAFHO010000549.1 GCA_013297575.1 Chitinophagales bacterium | reverse complement strand
TTGAATTACCTTTGCGGCACAAATTTAAAAATCTAATATTATGGCAAATAATAAAGAAGAATACACGCCTAATAAAGGCCGCGATTGGATGATATTCGGAGTATCCTCAGTAGTAATGCTGGGCTTTCTATGGTTCAAACCAGAATGGGTTTGGGTGGTTTGGCCATTCCAATTCACTGCACTTGCTGGTGCTATGGGTCGCCTGTAAAAAAAATTTAGTTTTTATAAAAAAAGCCTTGCAATGGTAGTAGATACAATTGCAAGGCTTTTTTATGCCCGCTTTGTTCAGTTATTAATACTGTTCGTACCAATCAAATTTATCCTGAACAATATTCGATTTTTCTTCTTTCATATATGCTAATAACGCACTAGCAACAGGCGTGTGTATTTTCCCTTTGAGCCATATAAAACTCCAAAGGGTTTTAATCGGCAGTTCGGCTAAGGGTATTATTTGTAAAGTATTGTTAGACAATTCATTTTTAATACCAATAAGTGGCATGATGGAATAACCAAGTCCCGCTAATACGGCCTGTTTTACTGCCTCATTCGAGGTAAGTTCCATTTTTCGGACTACCGGTATGTTATTTTCTTCAATAAATTGCTCCATTATTTGACGTGTTCCCGAGCCTTTTTCCCTGAAAATAAGGGGTAAATCTTTGAAGACGGCTTCAATCTGCAACGGTGCTCGAAATTGTTGATTCGTGTTTCCTACTAAGTATAATTTATTTTGTAATAAATCTAATTGCTCTACATGAATGTGCCTTGGCAAAATAGAAACCAATGAAAAATCAACTTCGTTTTGATCTAAGGTTTCAAGCACCCTACTTTTATTGGTCACATCCATGATAAGTTCGACTCCTGGATGTTTTTGAATAAAATTAGATAGAAAATAAGGCATAATATATTTCCCTGTTGAAACGATCGAGATCTTGAGCCTACCCGCAAGTTGACCTTTGTAAGCCAATGTTTTATAATTTATAGCATATACCTGATGGAGGATATTTTCGGCTGCAGTAGCAATTTCCATCCCAAAATCGGTGATATAAATTTTTCTACCAATCACCTCTGTTAATGGTATTTCAAACTGTGCCTGAAAATTTTTGAGTTGAATAGACACCGCTGGCTGTGTTAAATGCAATGCTTCCGAAGCCTTTGTGACGCTTTGGGTCTGTACAATTTTCAAAAATATTTGAAGTTGATTTAAAGTGTAGTTCATAAATATATTTTATGTATTTCATTGCAAAGATAAATATAAATTAATGAATTGATGGCCAGATCTTTGTGGCGTTAAAAAAAATAATAAATACATGACAAAAATTACTGTAGCAAAAGGTGATGGTATCGGTCCGGAAATAATGGATGCCACGCTTGCCATTATTTTAGCCGCTGGTGCTCAAATTGAAGTCGAGCATGTTGAAGTCGGTGAAAAAGTTTATTTAGCGGGTAATACTGCTGGTATTGCACCCGAATCTTGGGATATTATTCGCCGGAACAAAATCTTTTTAAAAGCACCAATTACCACGCCGCAAGGAGGTGGATACAAGAGCCTCAATGTGACTACCCGCAAGTTTCTTGGGTTGTATTCCAATGTACGCCCCTGTATGAGTTTGGATCCTTTTGTTCGTACCAAACACCCTGTCATGGATATTGTGATTGTGCGCGAAAACGAAGAAGATCTTTACGCAGGGATCGAACACCAGCAAACGGATGAGGTCGTACAATGCTTAAAACTGATCAGCAGACCTGGTTGTGAAAAAATTGTTCGGTATGCTTTTGAATACGCCAAGCAATACGGACGCAAAAAAGTCACTTGTTTTACGAAGGACAATATCATGAAACAAACAGATGGTTTGTTCCATCAGGTTTTTGATGAAATTGCAAAAGAATACCCTGAAATAGAAAACGAACACTGGATTATTGATATAGGTGCAGCCAAAATGGCCGATACACCCGAACTTTTCGACGTGCTCGTAATGCCTAATTTATATGGCGATGTATTATCTGATGTGGCTGCTCAAATTGCAGGTTCTGTCGGATTGGCTGGTTCTGCCAATATTGGAGAAGAATGCGCTATGTTTGAGGCCATTCATGGGTCAGCACCTCGGAGAGCAGGTCAAAATTTGGCCAATCCATCGGGTTTATTACAGGGTGCCGTAATGATGCTCAATCATATTGGCCAAACCGAAGTTGCAGAAAAAGTCCAAAATGCATGGTTAAAAACGATCGAGGATGGCACTCATACCTATGATATTTTCAAAGAAGGTATCAGTAAGCAAAAAGTAGGTACCAGCGAGTTTGCACAGGCCGTTATTGCCAATCTTGGTCAACAGCCATCCTTGTTGAAACCTGTTTTTTATGCTAAAAATACGGCATTAAATCTACCCAAATACAAACGCAAACCAGCCGCCAGCAAAGCATTGGTTGGGGTGGACGTATTTGTACATTGGAACGGAACCAGCCCTGATGAATTGGCTCAAATCGTCCAGAAAATAGACAAACCAGGCTTAAAACTGTCGATGATAACTAACCGTGGGATTAAGGTTTGGCCAGAAGGTTTTGAAGAGACATTTTGCACCGACCACTGGCGTTGCAGGTTTAAACCAACAGAAGGGGCAAATATCACCAAACAAGATATTATTGAGTTATTGTCCAATGCAGTATCAGAAAATATAGATACAATTAAAACCGAAAACCTTTACACTTTTGATGGTAAAGCAGGTTATTCATTGGGTCAAGGTCAATAGGAAAAACGTAAATACTTAGCCCACTCCCATTTCGGTCAAAAAAGGTCAATTTTTAGCCATACTTCGCCATTTTTTTCGTCCGATGCGCTGCATCGAACTCAAAAAAGTGGCTCGTCTGACCAAAAATTGCCTACTTTTTTGACTCGAAACCGTTGGGCTAAGTTTTTACAAAAAAATAAATAATTATGGGTAACAAACTTTTTTTAATTTGTCCGTTTTCTTGTATTGAAAATTTTATCCAAGAAGAATATGGCGAAAATGTATTTTTTCTCACGTCAAATGCTGCTGTTTTCAACTTTGATGAAACTGCCTATATCGAATCTGTAAAAGAATTTATAGAAAGTCATAATATCAAAGAGGTAGTTGTTGTAAATGATTTATCTTGTCGATTCCTCCATAAAGTACTTCAAAGTGCAGGGGAACAAACAAGGAATTCGGCAGAAAAGGCACTTAGTCATCTATTAAAAGACAACTACGCGTTCCTTACGCAACAGCCTTCGTTTAAAGAGCAGTTGACACAATTGGCAACACTTAATATTCAAGAACAAATACATAAAATGATGGAACTTGATGTTTTTGGGGTGCTTTTCATGTTAAATGGGATAAAAGTAACTGGGCTTATTAGTGATAAGTTAGATCAAAAGGTGTATAAATTTAAGATGCCCAAAGTGCATTTTCAAAATGAATGTTAACTTACTCATAGAAAACCTCACGAATCCGGCACTCTTATTTTTTGTACTTGGTATATCTGCGGTGTATCTGAAAAGCGATTTGGAAGTACCGCCCAATTCGTCAAAGTTTATTTCGCTGTATTTGCTGTTATCGATTGGGTTCAAGGGAGGGCAGGAATTGTCGCATGAAACATTTAATGGCGAAATACTATGGTCAATTTTATTTGGTCTAATGATTTCCGCAGTTATACCGATTTATACCTTTTTTATCTTAAAACGATGGTTAAATGTATATGATTCAGGTGCAATTGCAGCGGCGTATGGTTCTGTAAGTGCTGTGACTTTTGTTACTGCGGTATCTTACCTTGAGTCGCAACAATTATCGTTACACGGTCACATGGTAGCGATAATGGCCTTAATGGAGTCGCCAGCAATTATAGCAGGTATTATCTTGATTACGATTTTTAACAAGGAAGAAAGTGTTGTAGTAAAGAAGAGAAGTGTCGTTCATCATTCTTTAACCAATGGTAGCGTTTTATTAATTTTGGGTAGTTTGGTCATTGGCTTTATGGCGAGTGCCAAACAAGCGGAAGGCATAAAACCATTTACCAATGATATTTTTAAAGGTTTTTTGGCTATATTTCTATTGGATATGGGGATAACAAGTGGGAGGAAATTGAAATCATTTTTTGATTTTGGTTGGTTTCCA
>JAAFHO010000055.1 GCA_013297575.1 Chitinophagales bacterium | reverse complement strand
CCAAAAAGACAACACCTCCAGCAGGATCTACGCAAGTACCCGAAAAAGTCCTTATTTCAGGAAATTGCGCTTGTAATTCAGGGTGCATCATGGTAAACCCAGAGACCCTGTAGAGCATAAAATCACCCGTAGGCGTCGGAAATTCCATCAAAAGCGGTGTTGCATCGTTGTTCAAAACATCCGCTTCAGAGGGCGCATTGCTGAGTAATTGTCGGAGTTGTGTTACATCTAGTCGGTAGGTCAAATACTGTTCGGGAATAATTTGCCGATCAGCAGCATTCACCGTAATTTGAGTTTCGTTTAATCTAGTCCAAAGGCTACGGTTGAGTGTAACAGTTTGAGACAGGAGTGTGTGGCCTAGCATTAATAACAATACCGTGGCGGCCAATTGATTTAAACTTTTCATGTTGAGCAATAATAAAGAACTTGGATAAATAAATATAATTTGATGGGCTACTATGAACACCATAGTAACCCATCAAAAATATCTTTAAAGGTGGTAACTAAAAAGAAACCGTCAATTATTTATAGTGTTCCCCGCAACTCCTGTTCCCTTTCCAATGCTTCAAACAGTGCCTTAAAGTTGCCCTTTCCAAAGGATTGAGCACCTTTTCTTTGTATAATTTCGAAAAACATTGTGGGTCGGGCTTGCACCGTGCGGGTAAAAATTTGCAAAAGATAACCTTCATCATCGCGGTCAACAAGAATACCCAGTTCCCGCAAAGGAGCCAAGTCTTCATCAATATGCCCAACGCGGTCGAGGAGTGTATCGTAATACGTGCCGGGTACGCGCAGGAATTCCACACCACGATCGCGAAGTGCCGTTACGGTTTGAATAATATTATCGGTAGCCACCGCAATATGTTGCACACCTGCACCTTCGTAAAACTCGAGGTATTCATCCACTTGCGATTTTTTCTTGCCCGGAGCAGGTTCGTTGATCGGAAATTTGATACGGCCATTACCATTGCTCATTACCTTACTCATCAAAGCCGTATATTCTGTGGAAATCTCTTTGTCGTCGAACGAAAGGATTTGGGTAAAGCCCATTACTTTTTCATAAAAGTCCACCCACTCGTTCATTTTGCCTAGTTCTACATTGCCTACCATGTGGTCAACAAATTTGAGGCCAACTGGTTCGGGATTGTAATACGATTCCATTTTTTTATATCCTGGCAAAAAGATACCATTGTAGTCTTTGCGTTCTACAAAGATATGTACCACTTCGCCATAAGTATAAATACCCGAACGCACTACATGGCCATCCTCGTCGGATTCCGTTACAGGTTCCATATAGGAACGTGCACCGCGTTCCATGGCGGCATTATAGGCATAAGTAGCATCGTCCACCCAAAGTGCGGTGACTTTTACACCATCGCCATGTTGGTCAATATGGCGGCCAATATCAGTGCCGCTCCGCAAAGGAGAAGTGAGTACCAGTCGAATTTTGTCTTGCTCTACAACATACGATTCGCGGTCTTTTAGCCCAGTTTCCAAACCGGCATAAGCCAAAGTACGGAATCCAAAGGCTGATTTGTAGAAATGTGCCGCTTGTTTGGCATTGCTGACATACAGTTCTAGATAGTCGGTGCCATTAATAGGCATAAAATCCTGGGCGTGGATATACAATTTAGGTAAAGTCATGGTGGTGTCTATTATCTGATTAGATTTACTTCTCCGGTATAATTTTCTTCAACGCCGTCAAGGCGGGTTATGGTGATTTGATAAATATACACATCCATGGGTGCTGCTTTGCCCCCCACAGTGCCGTCCCAAGAACGTACGGATGGGCTAGCGGTAAATATTTTTTGTCCCCAACGGTTATAAACCAAAAATTTAGTGACATTTAGCGTATTACCACTTGTACCAACGGGTTCAAAAAAGTCATTCTGTCCTCCATTCCCCGGTGTGAATGCATTCGGAATCGCAAAGCATTTATTTACTTTTACGCCTCCAGTTTCCACTTCCGATACACAGCCATTGGCATCTACAACGGATAACCCAATTTGGTAATTCTTTGGTCCATCCAAGGCACTATCCAGCGAAAGGCTAATGGTATCTTTCGCTCCCGGGTTGGTTGGTGTGCCATCCAAGGTCCAATTATAAGTAAATGGTGCTGTTCCGCCTTGTAATATTGACTTTACATAGATTAACTCTCCTGCACACACCTCTGCCGAGTCAATCGATAGCGGTGTTAGGGATGGTACTGGATTTATCTTGACAGTTACTTCATCGGTGGCTATGCAAAGCGCACTACTATAGGTATATACGACCTGATAAGTTGCCGTATTGTTGGCAGACAGGGCTACTTGTTGGGTATTGCCAACGGTATTGCCATTTAAGACATTCCAAGCAAATAAACCTGTTGATCCGCTGGGTGTTGCATTCAAAGTAAAACTGGTGCCTGCACAAACAGTTTGATCTACACCCGCATTTACGGTTGCGCTCACTACCTCTACCGAAACACTATCTTTGTTGGTACAGGCAGGATTGGAGGCTACAACGGAATACTTGGTATTGGCCTGTGGGGTAACCTGTGGTTGTGGTAAACTAGATGTAAATCCTGGTGGCATCGATGTCCATTGATAGGTCGTATTGGGCTCCGGAGGCAAATTATTGAGCACAAAAGTAGATCCAAGGCACAGGGTCGCATCATTGGGCAAAACCAATAAAGGTGCCGGAGTCATCACAATGGTTACGGAAGCCGAGGCCGGACAATTGGCATCTGGTGGCATAACGGTATAGGTGATGGTGCTATTAATGGTAGCCACGGGATTTTTGCACATCGTACAACTCAATCCATTTACTGGGCCCCATTCTAGTTTTTGTTCGGGCGATACGGTGGCACTTAATTGTACCAATTCTCCGGGACAAACCGTTGATTTGGCAGCAGTAGCCGTAATGATGGGCAGCGAATCTACCGGAACAGCAATAGATGAGGTATCCCTACAACCTCTATTTACAGTGATGCGGGTAAACGTATCCGTAACTTGGGCGCGAATCACCAAATTCCACAAGGAATCGGGTGTTATTTGGCCTATACCATCGGGTAGCCATGTGTTTTTGATAAATGGGAAACTCGCCGGCTCGTAAGTGGTACTGAACAAAGTAACTGTATCGCCGGGGCAATAAATTTCTTTAACTGGTTTTAGCCTTAGTGTGAGGTCGGGTAGCGAATCCACGCGTACATTGATAGAATCGGTCACTTTACAGCCGTTCACCGTATAAGTGGCTTTTAGCGTCAAAGATTCATCGGTGTTGAGTACCGTGTTAGGCCCTGTTGGGTTGCTTAAAAAGAAAGGTGGTGTCCACGTAATTGGGCTGCCATTCGCTGGGGTTGCCACGGCTTGTAGCGGAATGGTAGTCCCCAAACAAATTTCGTATTTTTCAGGTCCCGCAATATCAATATCCGCTGCAATAATGGTTACTTTTACCTGTTTTGTATTATCGCAATAGCCATTAGCGCTTTGTGAAAACAAGGTATAAGTGGTGGTTTGATCAGGCGTAGCCAATGGATTTGAAATCGTTGTACTACTCAAACCTGCTGCTGGTGTCCATTGATAAACGGTACTTTCCCCTTCTATTGCTGTAGCCAAAAGCACGGGGTAGTTTTGGCAAACAGTGGTATCCGCAATGAGCACGGGTTCAAAAAGGGTATCTACTTTGATTGTAATTTGATCCGTTTTGATACATCCTCCAAGTTCCAAACGTGCGGTATAAGTGGTCGTAGTCTTTGGCGAAGCGATAGGTAGATTAGTGGTTGGGTCGTTTAATCCCGTAGATGGAATCCAAGAAAGTCCTTGATTATCTACATTATTGATCGCATTGAGTGGTACTGAGCCTCCAACGCAAATCAGTGTATCGCTCAAGGCAATAAGATTTATGGTTGGGTTTATTACTTTTACCAATACCGTATCTGTAGAAACACAAGAGCCTACTGTACCCGTTACAACAAGCTGAACATCCTGCGAAGTCGTAACGATTGGATTGGAAATAGTCGGGTTGTTCACCACCGATACTGGTGTCCAAAAATAGTCAACCGCTCCTTCTGCCTGTATTTCGAGTGGAAATCCTAAACATATAAATACGGTATCCGCTCCTGCATTTATATCAACCACTACTTTATCTTCCAAATTGATGGTAATGGTTTTGAGCAATACCGTACCGCATCCAAAATTACTGGACAAGGAAATTTTAATCGTTTCCGTACCCTCATCCAAGGCATCTTGAATCGGGAAAATAGGAAACATTAATTGGGTTTGGCCTGCGGCAAATGTAATGGTAGCGGGAAGGTCTAAAATATAATCGGTACCTAAAATAGCAGTACCCGAAATAGTCGTGATAAACGTAGTGGCTTGTTGCAGTGGCTCTGGCAACGAAATAATCAACATATCTTCTGTACCCGAACAACTTTCAATAAAATACTCAATTCCGCTCGCAAACGCTACTTCAAGACCCGGTGTGCCGCCTTTGATCTCGGAAACAAATACGCCTGAGTCGTATGCTGCATCACCACGGTCGGCTATGGCGAGTTTTAAGTGATAAGTATTACAAGGTGTTACAGATGTTTTTGCCGTTAACGACTTTTTTACACCTAAATAATCCGAAGTAAGTCCATCAAAAACAATTTGTTCTCCTATTTCATTATTGCGATAAAATTCCCAATTGACTTGGTTGTTCACCGCGTCAATTTCAACCGGGACATTAGTGCCGGGCAATACCGCAATGTTCTTTTGTCCATTTAAACCAGGTTGCCCAACAATACCCGGGCCGGAAACCAAAAAGGCAAATATATCATTAAACCCCCCTTGTGCAAATACAAATTCTGGGTATTCCTCTGATCCAAAAACATACTCAAAACTGAGTTGATCAGTAGCAACAAAAACATCCAATTCCACCACACATGCATCGTAAGATTCTTGGCCACCTTGTTGGTTAGAGAGAAAATCGAGGTCTGCATCACCGGGCTCATTAAATGGCGTACCCGCAAAATTTTGGCCAAAATCAGGTATATCAGCAACAAGGCCGCTGGAAAGTACCAGCCCCTTGGTCATCTGTAAATCGTTATTGGCTGTTGGATAACTAAAAGAGCCATAAGCGTCCGTATTGCATTTAATATCCGTAATCGTGACCTGTGTTGCAGGGTTCGTTACTGCATTTACGATAACTTGGTTCTCAATGGGGGAATTTACCGTAAGGACATCATCGGGTGGACAAGGCAAATTACTACATTCCCAATGCCCCAAGAAACCTTCAAACTCTACGAAATCATCCGACAAAAACTGGAGTGTCATACAAGGACTGGTACCTTGTACTTTAAAACAAACGCCACCGCCAGCGGAGACGGAAGTTGGGCTAAATGCAGAAGAATTGATCGTAACCAGTTGGGGCGCAGTAATGCTGTTACCATTATAAATGGTGAGTCCATCCGTAAAACTTTCTTCTATATTGAAATATTCCAGTGTAAAAGTAATGCAAGCAGTAGGCTGGCTGGGGCAAATTGTAAATACGTAGTTTTCGCCTGGGCCATAGTCGCCATTTGCGCCACCCGAATCGGTAATAGTGCCCATACATTGGCTCGAACTACCTTGGTCGATGGTCACAATCTCGGGGAGTTTATCCACGCAGAGCGTAAAATTACCCGAATTGGGCGCGGCAGTCAAAGAATAATCCGAAACACGGATATAATACGTTACATTGGGCGTAAGCCCTACCAAATCCAAATAAACACCCGTTTCGCCCACATCCGCAATAGCGCAGGACAGTTCGAATAAGTCATTAAACGTGCAATCTCCCCGATAAACAGCAATTTGTGGGTTAACAATACTGTTTAAAACCCCACCATTTCCGCTGAGTAGAATGCGGAAATCAAAGAGTGTATCGGGACAAACAAAAGAAAACCAAACATCCCGATTGGGGATACCGCCATTAAAGCAAGACGGGTTGTTCTCATCACCAATATTCGACAGTGTAGCGTTGTCATTGGAATACACAATACTGGTGTCACATGATGGTGCTACCCCAAGATTAATGGCTGTTGCACATTCATTATTAATGGGGGCTTGCGCTACAAGATTCAGGGCCAAAAAAAGAAAAGCCACTGCTACAAGGAAAAATTTCTTCATGCTTGAAAATAAATAGTATGTCACGTTTGAGACGTATAAATAATGATTTATTGTTTAAACGTTTCTTGGGAATGGTGTTGGAATACAAGGTGCAAAAGATGTGCATGAATTGTACCTGTATTTCGATAACGTTCCTAAGGTGTCAAAGGTAAGGCAGTTCTTTAATGTTTTTAGATAAAATTTTACGAAACGTACTAAATATACTAATGTTTTTGAGTTTTTAAACGACTGCTTTGATATTTAATTCGTTGATTTGTAGGTGCAGGGATTAAATAGATCATTATCTGTACGTCCCTTTTTTACGGATAACTGTTTTTTTTGCCGCTACACAAGCCTATATTGACTGGTATGTAAATGGCTTATGGGCGTTCTTTAGACGTTTCTTTTATGCTCTCTTGGACAAACACATTTGGCAACCGCAAACTAAAATCTTCGCGGCAAAGGCAGGTGGGTAGCGCGGAGGAAATGGGGCGGATATAGCCCCACTCACCAATACCTTTCCTCCATAAACTGCTCCAAAATAACAGCCGCTGCCACCTTATCTACCAAGGCCTTATCCTGGCGTTTCATCTTTTTGATACCGCTATTTAGGATAATTTGTTTGGCAGCCACAGAACTCATGCGTTCGTCTTGGCGGTGTATCGTGCAGTCGGGGAATAGTTTTTGGAGGCGTTCGGCAAACGCGTCCACGTGCGGGGACACGTGCGTAGGATTCCCGTCCTTGTGCAGGGGCAGACCCACCACAAAGGCTTCTACTTGCTCGGTAGTGCAATATTTTTGGATAAATTCCAGTGCCTCGGCGGTAGGCACTGTGGTCAGCGGACTAGCAATGATCTTGAGCGGATCGGTCACCGCGATGCCCGTCCGTTTCAAACCATAGTCAATGGCCATGATACGCATTATTCGATCAGGCCACGGCCTTCTTTTTGTATTTGGCCACTTTCTAAGAATTGTTTCATCAATCGGTCTAATATACCGTTGATAAAGTCCTTACTTTTATCGGTAGAGTAGTTTTTAGAAATTTCCACGTACTCGTTGAGTGTCACTTTGGTGGGGATCGTAGGGAAATGCAGCAATTCGCACAGTGCCATTTTGAGCATAATCATATCGAGAATGGCCACGCGATCGGCATCCCAGTTTTCGAGCATTGGATTAATATCGTTGAACAGTTCGGCATCCAACTGACTGGTTTTGCGGAGCAGATCCTCTCCGTAAATGCGTACTGTTTCGTCGGCAGGTGCGTGTTCTTCGTAAAATTCACCGCTCACAGGCATACTTTTGAGCGTCTTTTTCATGGCACCGGATACCAATGACTCATCATCGGTCATATTATTAAAACGCTCCTCGCACATTTCAATAAAGATATCATTGGAACCGAGGAACTTATAGAGTTCTAACAAAATTTTAGAATGCTCCGCATCGGTATGCGTTTCGGCGTTGATATAGGTTTTATACTCGGGTGTTTCAGAAAAAGCATAATACATACGGCGCACCAAATCGGTATCGATTTCTAGCGTAGGTTTGTATTTTTCCACCAATTGGAGGAAACCCACGTGGTTGGCCAAACTTTTTGTACAAGGATTGGTGTATAATATGGGGAGAAATGCCTTATCGTTTTCGGTAGGTAGGTATTTGGCTGCACGGGTTTGAGCATCGCTTTCCGCTTGCTGTGTTACCTTCAACAGGAGGTAAAGTTCAAAAATATACAATTCGTATGTTTTCCAGATACCATCGTTGTATGCTTTTACCATTTCGCTAAATTTGAGACCTTCATCTCTATTAAGCATATACAGCAATTGCATTACTTTTACACGAACGCTACGACGACTAAGCATACTATTTCAAAGGACTTTTAATGATTTCGGTAATAAATTCCGGCGCAAAGAAACACAAATTTTTAATTATCCTGTATGTAAGTTTTTGCTTTTTCAATTAATTCAGGGAAAAACTGATTAAAATCGTTTTCAAACGCACCGATATGTGCCTCAAAAAAGTCGAGCATCGCCGCTTGATCGAATGGAATGGACAGGCGTTTCATAAATCGGCTAAAAACAAAGTCCAAACCTTCGCGGTGGCCATAGCCTTGCAGAAAATTACCCGCTACCATACGCGGCAGTCGATCTTGCAAATCTAAAGGCATTTCGAGCCTGCGGTGTTCGAGCATGGTATAGGTTTCTTGTGCAAATTCCGAAAGCGTTTTTGTGCTATACCGCTCCCAATTTATGGTCAATAAGTGATCGAACAAAATATCAACCACCGGCCCCGAAAATCGCTTGGAATATGGTCTTATCCGCGCTGAGCATTGGTGTGTCCACGGATTACTGTCTGTAAAGGAGTCGATAGTGCGGTGGAGCAAAATACCGCGCTGCACCCCCAACGGATACTTTTCCCACTGATTACCTTTGATATAATCGCCGATAAAATTTCCGAGTAATAGGTCTTCGTTGCCAAAGGATAAAAAACAATGCGCGAGGTGGTTCATGGGGCAAAGGTATGATATTCGCATAAGGATAAAGCGGTTCTTGTCAAAGGTTGGTGCGACTCGAAAGTTATTTGAAATTAATCTAATTGAATTATTTGAAAATCTGGTCTCAAGCCATAGTCCGAGTGTAAATTCCCAGCGGGCACAGCGTGACAATGTAAATTTGTGAAAATACGATGTGTTCTATTGAAAAAGCAGAAAAAATAAGCCCATTTGACAACGCAAATGATAGATTTATGCCCTGATAAAACAGGCGTTTTTCTATGATCTAATCAAGTCGTAAAAAAAATCTATTATTTTTTAAAATAAATTTGCAAATGTTATTTATTTCCTATTAAATTTGTCAAACTAAATGATGTACATTGTGAACAAATTACCAAATTA
This sequence comes from Chitinophagales bacterium, assembly GCA_013297575.1. Lineage (GTDB taxonomy): Bacteria > Bacteroidota > Bacteroidia > Chitinophagales > Saprospiraceae > M3007. The sequence continues at coordinate 6,811 of JAAFHO010000055.1, read as the reverse complement.
AATAAAAACGTCCATCTGTACTGCTAATGATTAAGCAGTACAGATGGACGTTTTTATTTATCCATTTTTTATTTTACTAATTAACCAATCAATTATGAAAAAACAAATTGAAACAGCTGCTCATATTGAAAGCAGCATGAAAAAGTTGGGCCTGAAAACTTCTGCTACACCCAGCCAATTGGCCGACATGCTACAAACCGCTGTCGAGAAAGCACCCGAACCTTTTGATAAAATGCCTGATGAGGTTCAAAAATCGGTCAAAAATCTCCAGCCCTCAGAGGGTCGACGGTTTCACGGAGCCAAAATGTCACTACTTTGGTTTCCTTCAAGCATGGTTCCTTATGTACGCACCAACAAGGCCAATGCGCCAATTGCTAAGCTAAGTCGTGCTCCTGGTGTACCCAGCGTCAACAATAGCGCGGGTACTGCCAACCGATTCGGCTATATGTCTTCTGGTAGTGTACGTAACTCGAGCAAACTGCCGTTTACAGCAGCCAATCGCAGTTTACTCGAGGAATTGGGCGCTGTTATGGGTGCTCCCGGTCGTGAACCTGGTGCAGATTCTCCTATTCCTGCAGGTTATACCTATTTTGGCCAGTTTGTCGATCACGACATTACGTTAGATGTATCCTCGTCGTTGGATGTGGCGACAAATGCGAATAATGTGCCGAATATGCGTACACCGGTATTAGAATTAGATGCTGTGTACGGACGTGGTCCAGGCTTAGATCCTTTTTTATACAAGTTCCCCGATACAGGTGAACCACCAACCGCTATTCGTATGCAGGTAGGTAGTAATCGGGATTCTGGCCCAGGCGGGCCAGGCGGTATTGCTCAACGTAATGGCATGCAGATACAAACCACTTTTGATGTGCCGCGCATGACCAATTTTCTGAATCCATCGGCTTCATCTAACACAGCGATCATTGGCGATCCTCGTAATGATGAAAACCTGATTGTATCACAGTTTCACCATGCAATGCTCATGTTCCACAACAAAACTGTTGACGTATTAGTGGCTGGCAATTTTAGTGGTGATATTTTTGTTGAAGCCAAGCGCATTGTGATTCATCACTATCAATTTGCGCTGGTACACGATTTCCTAAAAAGGATCTGCGGTACTGCGGCGGTCAACAATGCCTTGCAGCAAGTTACAGCAGCCGTCAACAGCCCATTCAAGATGCCGGTTGAATTTTCGGTGGCAGCTTACAGGCTCGGTCACAGTATGATCCGCGATAATTACTGGGTTAATTTTAATTTTCCAGATGCGACATTAGGTCAGGTTTTTCAGTTTATCCATAACCCGCAATTACCAGTCTTATCTAATTGGGTAGTTGATTTCAATGCCTTTTTTGACACAGGTGTTTCTGTTCCCGTCAATAATAAGGCCCGAAAATTAGACACTATATTGGCTACAGGTCTTGATAACCTGCCTGGTTTTAGCGGTTTGATGGCCGTTTTAGCCAAAAGAAACCTACTTTGCGGGTTGGCTATGGGTTTGCCCAGTGGGCAGGCTATGGCAACCTCATTCGGTATCACACCACTGACTAAGACACAACTATTGAGTGGGTTGCCCGCCCTTGAAGCCGCTATTTTGACTAAAAACAATGGCCTACTTTCCACCAAAACACCGCTTTGGTATTATATCCTTAGAGAGGCTGCTGTACTTTCGTCGGGCGATACGCTTGGTCCATTGGGGGCTAAAATTGTAGCAGATACCTTTGTTCGAATGCTCAAACGCGACGAGGAGTCTTTTTTGCATGTTGCGGGTGGGTTTATCCCTTCGGTGCCATCGAGGCTTGGAACAGGACAGTTTGATTTGGCAGATCTGATAATTTTTTCGGGTGTAAATCAGCCGCAATAAACGTATTGGATGAATAATAAGCAAGGGCATCGTCACAGAAAGTGAGGATGCCCTTTGCTTTTATCAAAAACTAACTTGATTTACCGATACTATTTTTTACTCACCAAGTAATCCAAATAACTATTAATGTGTCTATCCTTTTTCCCTGCATAAATATCTTTAATAGTCACCATAATACCAGTTTCTTCAACTGCTCCAAAATGCGGATTCACGGCGGTGCCAAAGGTCTTCATCGTAGGTGAAAGGCTCATATAAGAATTGAACAGAGGGGGTATGTTTTCGCCTAATGAGCGCACCTTTTTATTCATGACCACATATCCTTTTTCGTAGGGCAAGTTCTTTATTTCAGCCATAAACTCCGCGCAATCATATTCCATTTCCAGCGGATGTGGGAATATAACCATTTTGTCCGGATCCGGAAAATAATGGTGCATAAACCGGAGTAAATGGTCGCGTGCTTCCTTATTAAACGTGTTGTACATGGTAATTTTACCAAAAAAGTACTCGATTTGTGGATACAACACCGTAAGCGCACCTAACCCGTCCCAAAGGTTATCCAATGAAAATAAATTACGCCTATTCTCTGCACGAGGCTGGAACATAGGCTGTACAAAACTACGCCCCAATTCGATAGTCGTTGGGAAATAATGCTCTTTTAACCGCTCCGAGTAATCTACAATTTCCGATGTACTGAGGTGGTATTTTCCATTCTCATCGCGGTTTTTGATACAACGTACATAGCGGTAACCACCTACAATTTCTTTAACAGATGGATCCCACACAATCAATTGATTATAAGCATATTGCCCTGAATCAAAACCATCCACATCGGTCTCTTTACCCGAGCCTCCGCCACCTGCACGGAAGGATACCTCGCGCAGCCGACCAATTTCGAGCATGGTATGGGGACAATCGTTACCATTGATGATATAAATTTCGTTGTCCAAATAATGCGTAGGACGGATAAATCGCTCCGAATTTAATTCAGATTCGATTAATGCTCGATCAATGGGTGCTATTACTGGTTTCAAATTATATGCTATTTATTTTTAACAAAATCTTCAAAAGTAAGATTTTCATTGGTGGGAAAGACATAGACAAACTCGCGGAGTAAGGCTGCCCAATCGTCGGTTTTTCGACTTTTGTCAAATACTGAAGGCGCAATGGGGCGTCCAAAGGTAATATTAATTTTTTGTCCGCGCTGTTTGAACATTTCATCTGGCAAATAAAACATTTCCAAATTTACTTTAATGCCCAATTTTTTACGCCAACGCGCCAGTCCATAAAACCAATTGGAGTTCCTTCCTTCAATAAAAGTAGGTACGATCGGGAGGTTATATTTTTGCGAGCGCGCTACAAAACTCTTATGCCATACCAAATCCATGATTGTACCGTCGTCTTGTTGGCGAGAACACAAGCCAGCAGGAAAAATAAGGATGGTACTACCACTGGCATAGGCGTTTTCAATGGCTTCCAATCCTGCACGAGGGTTAGCGCCATGCTTGTTTACCCCCACTACAATCTTCTCGAAATTGGGCAAATTGGTCAAAATATCGTTCACCACAAAGCGAATATCAGTACGGGCTTTACCGGCTTCCTGCATCAACGCTACGCCATCCACACCACCCAATGGATGATTGGAAGCGACAATAACACCACCTTCGGTGGGGATATTGTCGCGGTTTTTACTATCTACATTTACTTGCAGGTATTGGAGTACCCAAGAGGCAAAATCAAGGTCTTTCATATCTTTGGAGATTTCCAAACCTATATTAAATTCATCCTCGTGAATAGTACGCCTTAGCCAATTCAGTATAAAACGTGGCATAAACCGCGCTATAGTGGGACTTTTTTCTGCTAATACCTTAGCTACATCTATTCTAATTGGTTGCACAATTTTATTATTTGACGCAAAAGTAGAAAAAACAATTGACCTTTACACTACTTTTGCAGCATGAAAAAAGCGACTATTTGGTTTTGCCTTTTGTTAATTACAGTATTTGTGGGCGACCGTGTCGTCGGTGCTTTTTTAACACATCTTACTAAAGATAGCCAATTCCGTTATACCCAATTGTACAATGGAGCGGCGGCAGCCGATATTCTTTTTGTGGGTAATTCGAGGGGTTTATCTTTTTATCAACCACGTGTAGAGGCCATTACAGGAAAAAAAACAGCCAATCTGAGTTATAATGGCCTTCCGATCAATCTCGCTAAAAACCTAATTGCCGACTACCTAGAACGCTATCCCAACAAGCCCACTATCGTACTCGATATTACAATGCTTGACCGCGATAATAAGGAATTGATCGCGGGGTTTGTTTGCTATGCTCGTGCATCCCCAAGGCTCGATACCTTGATTCATGGCCAATCTGATGATGTATTTTGGGGCGCAAAAATTTCCGATTTATTTGCACACAACAGCGAAGTATATCAACGGTCGGCGTATTATCGCAATAAAACCGATAAAGACTGGATTGTTGACCGCCAAATTTTGGCCACAACAGCCGCTACCACACCTTTAGATACTTTTTATATTAAAGTAAAAGAAAAATGGGTGCAACAACTTGCTGAAACAGTGCGTATTGCACAACAAGCTGGTGCACCCATCGAATTGGTCATTGGCCCATTTTATCCGGGTATGGTGCGCGATTGGCGTAATTTGACTGATTTACGCACTGCCGTAGAAAAAAGGACGGGATTAACCGTTAAGGATTATAGTCAGGCACTCACCGATCCTTCTTGCTTTGGCGATCTTATTCACCTCAATAAAAAAGGTGCCATCGAGTTTATGGATTTGCTAAAACGCGATAGTATATTTTGATTATGCTTCGGGTCATTAATTTTGTGTGAATATTAAACTGTATCCCAAGTGATGTAATAACAGAATTGGCCTATTGTCGGGGCTGGGGGTATCGCCCCGACAATAGGCACATTTGGTTTATGGAACACTTTGGAACACTGAATATTTGCTCAATCCGATAAAAGTTTAACCACTTTTTGATTGTATATAGATAAATTGACGACATAGGCCAAAATATACATCTGCACCTTTATTTCAGTACCCTTCCTTATATCTTCCTATATCAGTTTTTTCATTTTAAATGTAAGTAAAAACACTAAAAATGCTAATAAACATAAAAAATGAAGCATTCCAAATACATAATGTAGCAGTCTTAGCCAATGATGTTCCGTTTTACTCATTAAGGCATAAAAAGCAAAGCCAATCACAAGTAATTCAAACCCTAAAATATTTGTTTCTCTCCATTCAAAGTGGTGTTGTGTTATCCTAAACTGCTTTTGAACCCAATATAATAAGAGCGAAAAACTAAAGAGCAAGTTTAACAATGGGATTAAAAAGGCGAGACGAGGTGTTTTGTACCCGAATACCAAGATTCCCAAATGCAGTGCAGCCAAGAAAATGACGATTAAAATGATCCATTGGTCTTGTTGTTTCATCATGAAGGGTATTCATAAAAACGAATTTATAATCTACAATTATTTTAACATCAACTTCTCCACCCTTACGCCGTCTTTACCGCTGGCTTGTACAAAATACATACCACGAGGCAAGGTAGCCATTGCAATTTGGTGGCGTGCATTGCCACGGGCCATCACCTCTGAGCGCACCAGCTGACCCGATGTATTAAATACCAAAATACTCAAGTCATCCATTACAGGTTGCTCCAGTGTGATCCAAACTGCATCCTGTGCTGGATTCGGAGAAAGACGGAAAGCATAATTATTTGCAGCCAATTCAGGCGCATCTACCGTGATTTGGATCAAAAAAGTAGGTGTGCCATAGTAACCGCCATTGCCATCGGTCACCACAAAACGGAAATAATCACTGGTTGCCCCTGTTCCATCATTGTAGTAACGGATAATGCCATTGTCGATATCGGTTTGGGTGAATTGATCGCCTTGCACCAACGCAAAACCATCCTTGGCCAAGTAACCGTGGTAAGGCACTGTTAACAAGGTCAAAACCAGTTGGTCGTGGGTATTATCGGCATCATTAATCAACAAATAATCGGAAGAAACAATCTTATTTGTTCCATTGTCTAAGCCGAGAATATTATTAGTGACAATCGTTGGAGGATTTACTTCCAATGACTGACAAATATCAAATTGCAACGCTTCCAAAGTACCGCCTTCGCCAGCCAGCACATCCTTGAGTCGCAATGTCCAGATACCTTGCGCACTTTGACCAATAAAAGCCGATAATGGGCTTTGTGGGCGTACATACGTTGTGCCTGTATTGCTGGGCGGGCACGAGAACGCATTGGGTGCACTGTCATCTATACTCAAATCAAACACGCCATTGTACCCTTGACACTTATTTTTGAACAAGACCACCTCGGTACCAGCAGGTGAAATCAAGCGGACATCCAAATCAGAAAATTCGCCATGAAAACCCTTTAATTCCTCGATATTGATATCTGTAATGATGGTATTGGACATCAATTCTGTTTTGGATTCCACGATGGACGAAATACCCGGCGCAATACTTTTGGGTAGATCCGCAGGGCCAAATTTGGAGCAATTTTCTGTCAAAGTTGAAAAGAAATAAGGCTCTGTCCAAGCATGTGGCCCACAAGGGTTATTGGGTCTAATACGCCAGAAATACGCTTTGTTTTTCTCTAAAAGGAACGGTATTTTGAACGTATCCAATTGTGTATTACTCTTAGTGGCGATAATTGTACCCGGTGCAAAAGATGCACTGGTGGACAATTGGAGGTTATAACTTTCTGCATCAGTAGCCTTTGACCAGCGTAATATTTGCGACTGTACCAAATTGGTACTGCCATCAGATGGGGATTGCAGTGCCATGGTAGAAAAATCGCTCGTAATGGTTGTAATCGTTACAGGGAATACAATATCTGCTGCGCCGGTGGCCGTCACTTTAATATTGAACGTAAAAGTACCTGATTGCTTTACATCGGACATATC
>JAAFHO010000548.1:797-4125 GCA_013297575.1 Chitinophagales bacterium | reverse complement strand
CTTCGACATACAGGCTAGGAAAAACACGATAGCACCCATCCAACCCCATTTGGCTTCATTTGTATCATAAGCCTTTAGCGTAAGCCACAATGCACCCAAACTACCCAATAAGGTAACGATTTCATCACAACCTTTCACATTGGCAACAACCTCTGTATGGATAGGATGCACCGCAAAAAGCACCGTAGCGATCCAAGCGACTAAAGCCGCATAACCCGTACCAAATCTAGGCGCAATCAATGTGCGCAGTGTATGGTACAAGAGAACGCACGTAGCAGCAAACAACAAAACCGTAAGCAAGTGGAAAACAAAAGGATTCGGCCCAGCCAGTTGGTACACTAAAGCAAAAATAATCAACGTGAGCGGGCGATAACGTCCTCCTGAAACCAATTGCGCTTTCCCTTCTACTTTAAAAAAACCAAAAAAAGTATCTTTGGTAAGTATGCCCCCAATGCCTTCTGCTCCTTTTTGGGTAAACATATTATCGGTGATTACAATCGCGTCATCTTGAACAAATTGATGCCCTAAACTACCGATATACACCACAAATGCGATAGCAAAAATGACCAGACTCTGCAAGCGGTAATTCGCAAAAAACTCGGGTACCGAAAAATTGCCGTCTGCTGCCAAATTGGCCGTTGCTGCCTGTGATGATTGGGTATTATTGGGGCTTTTACTGCCTGTGCTGGGTCGTGTTTTGGCCATAAAAATGGAATATAATTGTATTTTGGGGCGAAAAGTACGACGGATTGCTTACAATTAGTATGAATTATTGTAAAATAGCGTTCCTTTAAGTTCCGCTCTACTGTTCTGGATGAATAATAAACTTTGAAATAAACGCATTATAGTCATCCCAACCGACCAATTCCCAACCTTTTGCCTCAAATTCGACGATTTCTTCGGGTGTTGGGAATGTATAATAAGCAGCATTTTCTGTGTTTTGCTGGTGTGTATCAGGTCGGATTCCACTATTGATTTTTTCAATGGCATCCAAAACCAAATCTACACTGGCTGGGTACAAATGAAGGATATGCCAAAGCAATGATTTATCGCGCTGAACGGCCATTTGCGAGAAACCAATCACACCTCCCGTATCAATCGTATTATCATCAATATAATGTAAGGTAGCCCCAATGGTTGTATCGCCATTCATCAACGCTCTGAAAACGGCCAATACACCCCTGTAATTGGGCAAAATCCCCGAGTGCAAATTGATAACGCCATATTTAGGAATGGACAAAAAGGATTTACCAAAAATTTTACCATGACGGATAGACAAGACCAAATCAGGTGCTAAACTGCTAAAAAACTGGAGTTGCTCCTCCGATTTCACATCGTTACAAGAGGTAATATCCACCTCGTAATGCCGCGATAATTCCGAAAAAGTGAGCAATTGCCCTTCGTTTGGCCGTACCTGTTTGTCCAGTTCGGGAAATAAAATACCGATGGGCAATTCCTGTTCAAAAAACTTTAATGTGCGTAATGCCTTAGGTGGAACCGTGTTTTTGCCCACTTTATCCGATAAAAAAATGGAAATATGGTGCTGTGGTGCTAAATGCGGCAACAGCAAATTGAGTATATAATTACTGGCTAAGTCGCGGTTGGAGAAAATTAGAAGGCGCATGATATTTTGATTTGTAGTTGTTATTTAGATAAAAATTCGCCAGAATACCGTTTTGTAGCCTGCTTATCTTCATAAACACACTGACCATTTACCCAAACTTTTAATATCCCATCCGAAAGTGTTTTGGAATTTTGTACGCTGGAATTATCTTTTACAGTTGCTGGATCAAGCAGCACCAAATCGGCGAAATAACCGGGCGCAAGTACGCCACGCAGCGGAATACCCGTCTGTGCTGCCGCCAAACTGGTCATTTTTTGTATCGCCGTTTCGAGCGACATGATTTTTTGTTCTCGTACATAATGCCCCAAAACCCTCGTAAACGAACCATATCCCCTCGGATGCCCGCCATTGGCACCATCAGAACAAATATTAGTATGCGACCAAGTCAGCAAATTGATCAAATCTTCATCCAGCATCGACTTACCCAAAATGGTTTCTACCCTGCCTACATCTGGGTGTTTTTGGCGAAATTCATCCGACAAAGCAATTAAAGCCATCAATGTTTGCGCGGGTGTCTCTTTGCGCAGGGCTGCAATTTCGGCAATAGTTTTGCCTTGGTATTCCAGATTGGGCGCAAAAGTAGAGAGTATGGATTCGGAAGGTTCAAAAGTATGTTCTACGGCAAATTGAGCACTCACCGCATTGGTATAATCGGTTTTGGGAAATAATACTTTTAAGGTGCTGTTCCAAAAAAGATAAGGGTAGCAATCAGCCGTAATATCAATGCCCTCGCTACGTGCAGATTCCAGTCTGGCGAGTAAACTTGGCGCAGTTCCCCAGTCGTCTTTCAGCGCAATTTTGATATGGGATATTTGCACGGGCAGTTTTGCTACGCGACCAATATTGATAATCTCCTCAATGGCATCCCAAAGTGCCACATCTTCGCTGCGCAAATGACTGATATATCGGCCTTTTGCATTCGCAGTAACCGTGGCCAATTGCAATACTTCATCTTGTGTTGAAAAATAAGCACCTGCGTATTCCAAACCCGTAGAAAGCCCCAATGAGCCTTTTTCCATTTCGGTTTGTAACCAAGTTTTCATTTGGTCAATTTCTGTTTGCGTTGCTGCCCGCTCCAAATTTTTTTCTCCCATAGCCTTTTCCCGCAAGGTCGTTTGCCCCGTATAAGTAGCGACATTAATGGCAACAGGTTTATTTTTGATTTGCGCTTTTATGCTATCAATCCAAGAGCCATAACCATCCTGTCCAGCAACGATGGTCGTTACGCCTTGGTTCAGGGCTGCCAAACCTTCAGGATACGACTCCAAACTACCTTCCAAATGGCTATGCGTATCAATAAATCCTGGGGCAAGTACTTTACCGCCACCGTCGATCACTGTTTCGTTGAGGTACGGCTTCAAAGCACCTACATCTATTATTTTTTTATCCATTATTCTTACATCGGCCTTGCGTGCTGGTGTACCGGTTCCATCGATCACCTGTACATTGGTAATCAACTGTGTAACTGGAAGGGTATAAGGTTTTCCTTCAAAAATCAGTTTTGCCACATTCCGACCGATACCTGCATTGCTGCTACTGAGCACAATGAGCGTGCGGTTGTTTTTTACATCGCGGCAAATTTGGTTAATAAAACCGTTCCAACCACCCGAGTGCTCGTATAATTCACCTTCTTTGGCAATAAACCAACCAAAACCATACGGATAAGTGGTGCCATTTTTGAGGTGAACGGGGCTTAATGCGGCT
>JAAFHO010000548.1:0-787 GCA_013297575.1 Chitinophagales bacterium | reverse complement strand
CTTGAATCGTGGCTTTTTTGACCAATTTTTCGGAATACCACACCTGTTCCCATTTCAAAAGATCCTCTACGGAAGAGTACATGTTGCCATCGCCCGTTACGCCATCACAAGAGATGAGATCGAATCTAGTCCGTTTGCCGCTTTCCTCTTTAAAACCAACAACATGGTTTTTGGGTGTATTAGGCATCAGTATATGGTACAAATAGGTATCGTTGAGTTGCAGTGGGGTTGTGATATATTGGCGCATAAATTGTGCCGCCGACATTTTAGACACCCGTTCAATAATCGTACTGAGGAATACATAATTGGTATTGCAATACGCCCACCGCTCACTGGGTTCAAATTCCGATGGTGGCTTTACGCGGGCATACATCTGTACCAATGTTTCGTTTTGCAAAGTATCCAAAGTGCCTTTATACCTCAAAAAAACATCAAAATACTCCGGAATGCCCGACGTGTGGGTCAGGAGGTGCCGTATGCTAACACCCGGATAGGAGAGTTCTGGAAGGTATTTGCTGATCGGGTCGTCCAATTGTATTTTTTGCTGCTCCGACAGGATCAAAATGCACATACTAAAAAACTGTTTCGACACCGAAGCCAAATTGAACGCCGAAGTAGTTGTCAGCGGTTCATTGGTTTGGAAATCGGCTACGCCAAATGCTTTTTTATACACCGTTTTCCCTTTTTCAGCGTATAGCACCGTACCGTTAAATTGGTGTATTTGGTGCAGTTGCGTCAGGGCTTGATCCAGTTCTTTTGGAATGTCGTTTTTTTGCGCTTGAATATT
>JAAFHO010000547.1 GCA_013297575.1 Chitinophagales bacterium | reverse complement strand
CCCGCATGGACAACGTAGTTGACGTATTCGCCTGTTCCTAATACGCTACCCGTCACTTGTGGAACTGTAATAGTGGATGGTGCTGGACAGATCGTAAGATCCGTAGGGGTTGCATTACCTGCAAAAGTGGTGCATTGTGCTGAAATATTACCCCACGTTAAAGTGAGTAATACGAGCAGCAATGCAAATTGTAATAAGTGTTTTTTTAACATGATTTATTTTTTTAGTTGAAACCTAGAATATGCTGAACCGATTCTTTTTCATGTTACAAAAGTGCGGCGGCACTACTAGGTGTACAAGTACATTTTTTGTGTTTTGTAGGTTTTTTTTTGATATTTTTTTTGTTAAAGTATTGATTTATAGTTTTTTATTAAAAATTAAAAAATAACTTTGTCCCCTAAATTGTGCAATAAAAATGGAAAAATCTTTGCTTTGGCAAACATTCACGGCACTTACGCCTTTGGAATGCAAACATTTGGGGCAATGGATGCGCTCGGAGTTTATCAATCGGCGCGAACCACCGCTGTTTTTGTACGATTATTTGTTCCAATGTTTACAGCAAAAACAAGCACCTAGCGGCGAAAATGCGATGACTTTCCTTTTTGATGAAAAGGGACAATTGCCATTTAAACGAAAGGCAATTGCCGAAAAAGATATATCACAGGCCAAAGAACAGGCTTTTCGCTTAGTTTCCAGTGAATTATTGGAACAAATTGAACAATTTCTGGCATTCAAGGAGTTTTTTGCAGATCCCGTTGCCGTTGCACTAAAAATATCCGCTACTTATCGCAAACGCGGGTTGGACAAACATTTTGCCCAATCCACCGCTTTTGCTGCGCGCCACCTTGATCGCCAACCTTTCCGGCACGCAGAATACCATAACCAAAAAGAAGCCCTAGAACACGAACAATACCAGTTCCTGAGCGCGGGCAGGCGTACTGTTTCTTTAAATATTCAAACCTTGACCGATCAAACCGATTTGGCTTTTATGTCCAAAAAACTTCGGCAGGCGTGTATCGCTCGCTCGCACCAAAATGTATATAAAACAGAATATCAATTTGGGCTACTCCAATCGGTATTAGACTATATCTATTCAACGCCTGCTGTCCTTCAAAACCCGAGTATTGCACTCTATTTTTTTGGATACCATTTTTTGTCGGGTATTGATGCGAATGTGCATTTTCAATCTTTTAAAACCCGTTTATTGAGCGATGCCAAGGAATTACCACCCGAAGAGCAAAGCAATTTGCACTTAATGGCCATTAATTATTGTATCAAGCGGATTAATGTGCGGGATATGCCCTATTTTCGCGAAGCCTTTGATTTGTACCGTTCGGCTTTGGATGGCGATTTGTTGCTCGAAAACGGCGTGCTTTCTCATTTTGCCTTCAATAATATTGTGGCTATCGCGCTGCGTATTGCGGAGATGACTTGGGCGGAGCAATTTATCCATCAATTCCATGAAAAAATTGAAAAAAAGCACCGCAATGCTGCTTATCACCTCAATCTTGCACGGGTAGCTTATGAACGCAAACAACACGATATTGCGCTCGTTCATTTGCAAGATGCAGACTATAAAGACTTGATTAACAACTTAATAGCCAAAACATTGCTACTCAAGATTTATTACGAAACCGATGCTTTGGACGCATTAGACGCGCATTTGCAAAGCATGCAAACGTTTATCCGCAGACAACGCATTATTGGCTACCACAAGACCAATTATATGAATATTATCCGATTTACTAAAAAACTAGTGGCTATTTTGCCTTCTAATCGGCAGGAACGGGCATTATTGATCCAGCAGATTTCGGAGGAGCAACACCTGACAGAGCGCGAATGGTTACTTGCGCAGTTGAAAGGGTAGGGCATTACTTACCAGAAGCCTGATAAATCGCCTCTAAAAGGCCATTTTTAGGTAAATCGCAGCCCAATACCCAGAACATAATACCGCCAAGTTGCGCATTTTTGGCGTATTTCGTTTTTTCGGCAACGGAAATAGGATCGTCGAAAGTCGCAAATTGACGGAGTTCGGGGTTATAGGCAAACGGTGCTTTTGCTTGCTCGTCCCTGTGGAACACAAACCCGTTTTGGGTGCTTAATCGCTTAGAAAATTGGTTAAATGGGATAAAATGTTGGAACTTACCATTTTGGTACAGGCCATTATCGGTACTTGCCACCTGCTCCCAAGTACGGGCATAAAAAGCGGCTCCAACGATAATTTTTGCCCTTGGCACCTGCAATGAATCCAAGTAATGGATGGCGTAATCCACCGAATTTTGTTGTTTGCTGTTGGAATACAGCGGCGTATGGTGCCCCGTTACGGTGCTAAAACCATTGGTCAAGTCGTACGACATTAAATTAATCCGATCGAGCAAAGGCATTACTTTTTGCCATTCTACACTTTCGTCAAAAAAAGATTTGAAACCGCCTGCTGCAAAACTCAGTTCATATTTTTTACCCAAAACAGCGCGTAATTCCTTGATTAACAGCGTAAAATGTTCGCGGCCACTCGCTGACCAATCATGCCCTGGACAACCTTCTATGCCCGGATATTCCCAATCGAGATCAAGGCCATCTGCACCAAAATCCTTCAAAAGCCGCAGCGTAGATACCGCAAAATCGTGCCGTCCTGCTTCGGTGGCAAATACATTGGAGCAGGCTTTGCATCCGCACCAACCGCCGAGTGACAACAGCACTTTGAGTTGGGTATGCTTTTGTTTTAAAGCCACCAATTTCCGAATCGTCAGGCTATCTTCCGCATTATCGATGGTCAAAAGATTTCCGCGAAGGTGGCAAAAACTAAAAATAACCTGTGTCAGTTGGTCGAAACGGTATTGATCCAAATCATTGCCATTTCCATCGTAGTAAGCGATAATTTCAAAAGGTTTGGAGGCGTTTGTACCTTGTTTTTGCAAGGTTTTACAGGCGAAAAACAGGGAGCATAACAATGTGATAATGGTCAATTTGAGCAGAGGAGGAGCGAGGTGTATTTGCATGATTCATTAAACTTGGATGAATTGCAAAGGTAGTGTGTGTGCGGGCAATATTTTACGTTCCTTAGGAACTACGCTAGCATGATAAATTGGCGATGTTATTTGCTCATTCGTGTTGAAAATTAATGAAAATAAAAGATTTAGCCCGATATGCTACTGAAATGCGCACCAAGATAAACTTGTTTAAAACCATTTCGGGTACGAATAAACAAATTTTTTTGACCCTGCTCACGGCATTTCCGATGCTTCCCAATGAGCACGGCATTGGTTTAGTGGATATGGCATTGACGATGGACGTATTGTTTGATGGTGGGTAGAGTGAGCGATATTATCTGTGTTTCTAGTGTGTTAGCGATGGTTGTAAGCGGTCTTGTAGAAGATATATCAAACCATGAGGTGCAAACTTGTTGGTTTTGTGCGAATTGTCGGCGTGAACGAAAAGTCACGCCGACAAGAGGGTCATTTTGTTTGTTGGGATACTTGGGGTTGGTGGTATATTTTCGGTGTGGTTTTTTCGTTCATTGGTCTATCCCTGAAAAAGGTTCAGGCCAAAATCATCGTTCAGTTCCTTGCCATTGTAGGCGTAGTCGTTACTTCAAATATCTAATTTTACATACCTTCATAAATGAACTACCCAAAATTGTTATTTTTTCAGGCAGCCTTGATGCTTGTTTATAATGAATAATTTTTACATCATCATACTCATACTCAATAGTACACTTGTTTGGCGGAGCAACTATGAAATAGAGATTTTGTAATTTATTATTTTTATCAAGTGAACGCTCAAAAAAAGAAAAATCATCTTTTTTAATGCATAATTTTTCGTATTCATTCGCGCTAACAGTATCTCCATTCAACCTAATTAATATTTTATCTATAATTACTGTATTATCATTATATTGCCAATAGCAGATACTTTTTCTAAATTGTCGCAGGTGAAAGTCTCGTTGCTCAATTAAATGATCTACTAGATTGGTTATCTCTTGCGAGATGATTTGACCTGCCGTATTATACTTTCGTACTGTTTTTGATGTTAACTTTAACTCTTTTGTAAAAAAATCTGTGTCGTAACTCAATATCGTTAATGTGTGTTGGTTTTCTCTTATGAAAGAATCAATTGCAATTGTGGCAA
>JAAFHO010000552.1 GCA_013297575.1 Chitinophagales bacterium | reverse complement strand
AACTTAGCCCACTCCCATTTCGGCCAAAAAAGGTCAATTTTTAGCCATACTACTTCGGCAGGCTCAGCATGAATTCGCCATTTTTTTCGTCCGATGCGCTGCATCGAACTCAAAAAAGTGGCTCGTTTGACCAAAAATTGCCTACTTTTTTGACTCGAAACCGTTGGGCTAAGTTTTTACCATTTTTTTTGACAATTAGCCTTTTTCTTTGTCCTTTGTTTGGTGTTTCTGTATAGCACTATTGTGCCAACTGCATTGCGGTTTGGTATCCAGACAATTGATAAAGGATGGTTGTAGCATAGTGTTTGGCTGTTAACCAAACGTTTTCTCTAGGTTCGAATCCTAATCCAACTTAAACTTGGACGCATTGGTAGCACATGGACTTGAAATCCATTTTACGACGGAGGGGAACTCCTTAAATACCCACCCATTTCATGGTCTTTTCATCTTGCCCAGCCTTTAACTGGCAATTTGGCTTGGCTTTGTAGCGATCATCACCGTTTTGTTCATCGATCATAAGTTTGTTCGATCTCCTATGCCGCATCACCTGTTCGGGGCTTGCCTTGGATATGTTTGCCCAAAAGACAACGTACAAACCATTTTCGATCATCAAAACCAGCATTTTCGCTCCGCTCAAGTCAAATGGGCAAGATTTTTTAAAAATTTACAAACACAATACATAACAATGAAACGCATTAAAATTAAAATCAACCAAATTGGTTTGTTGTTCCGCGACGAAGTACTTGAACGCGTACTGACTACAGGCCAATACTGGGTTGGATTCTGGGATGAAGTCGATATTTACGATATGAATTACGCCTTTTTGCCTAAGCAGGAATTGAAAACGCTCTTGCAAAACGCTGAATTAGCCAGTTATTTGACTGTAATCGACTTGTTGGATAACGAAATTGCATTGCTGTACAAGGATGGCCGCTACAACCAATTGTTGACTACGGGTATGTTTGCCTTTTGGAAAGGTGTTCCCGAAATTACTTACCAAAAATTTGATACCCGTGCGTTATACGTGGACGAAAGTATTGACCGCAATTTGATTGAAAAAGGCATCCTTGCGCGTTATATCCGTATGGTGCGTTTGGAAGCCTACGAAAAAGGCGTTTTGTTTGTTAATGGCAATATGGAACGTATGTTGGATGCTGGCACTTACTATTTCTGGGCGAATAACAGTACTATTACATCTCTAAAAACCGATACCCGCCAATTGTCTATTGATATTGCGGGCCAAGAAGTATTGACAAAAGATAAGGCTCAATTGCGCATCAACTGCACCGTACAGTACAAAGTGACTGATATTGAGAAGGCATTGGTGGAAAACAAGGATTTTGATAAGCAATTGTATATCCAAATGCAAATGGCCTTGCGCGAGTACGTGGGTAAATTGACTTTTGATGAATTGATGGAAAGTAAGGAGCAAATTGCCGAAAATGTATTAAAAAACACCCAAGTAAAGGCCGAGGAATTAGGTGTTCAGTTGGCGGATTTTGGCGTAAAAGATATTATTTTACCGGGCGATATCAAAGACATTATGAACCAAGTTTTGATTGCTGAAAAACGCGCCCAAGCCAATGTCATCATGCGCCGCGAGGAAACGGCTTCTACTCGTAGCCTATTGAATACCGCAAAATTGATGGAAGAAAACGCCATGTTGTTCAAGTTGAAAGAGATGGAATACGTTGAAAAAATTGCGGAAAAGATCAATACCATTAGCGTGAGCGGTGGCGGACAGATCATTGACCAATTGAAAACGTTGTTTGCTCGATAGTGTGTAGTGCGCTTATTTTCAAAAAGCGAGCAGCCATCTCATATTATGGGATGTGAACGAATTTAGTGTCAGTGTGACTTGGGAGTCTAATGTCGTCAGATTAGAGATATGCCAACCACGGAGTGGATAATCTTTTCATCGTATTGATCTAATATTCAGTAATCTAAAGTGTCCCATAAACCAAATGGGCCTATTGTCGGGGCGACTTTTTCTGTCACCCCGACAATTTAGTTGAAATTGATGGCTTGCTTATGTCAAATATCGACAATAGGCCAATTTCGTTATTGGATCACTTGGAGATAGTTGAATAATTGCACAAACCCTAATGACGCTAAGTATAATCACTTAGCTAAGTTGACGACATCAGACTGCGGAGTTATGCCGATACTATGCATTTAGGCTATAATCCTACTCATTTGCTTATGAGGCAGCCGCTGTGTTTTAGTACTGTGGCATCAGTATGCTGTATGTACTTAAATCCACTTGTGCATTTTGGTGCAATCAAAATAAAAGATAAAATAGCGTAAATCATTGCTATTTTTGCCGCTAAATCATATCAATTATGCATAAAAAAATCATATTTCTCCTTTTTTGCCTGCTGGCTACATTGGCCGTTTCGGGTCAATCTAAAAGATCGGTACAGTCGATAGCCGAACTACTCGAAAAGTCAAAAGTGTTTTTGGAGTACCGCCGCTTTCGCAATGATTTTGAAAAAATGAATGCCGAAGCAGGGCAACATCTCTTTTATAAGGATGATTATGTAAAACTCAACGTGGCTTATAATGATATTCAGGAGCAATACAATAGTTTTTTGGGTATCGTGAAAAAAGACCTTTCCAATCTTGGCACTATTCGCCTAATGATTAAAAAGCCAGATCAATATGCTTTGCAATATTTAGATCAATATCAATCTGTTGTGGATGCTTATCAACGTAATTACATCCCAATATACAAGGAAGTGACCGCGCCAGATCGCTCTTCGTTGGGTAAAAGCAAAGCGGTGACCGTCACGATGATTATCATGGGTGTCGAACTTTTTTTAGAAATCATTGACCTGATTCAATCGCGAAAAGGGGAAGATGATTCGAGTGAAAACTACGTGTTATCGACCATAAATGCTTATTTTTTGAAAAAAATGGAGATGAAACCTTGGTCGGAATTGGCTATCGAGGTACCTACTAAACGCCTGAGCAATGACCCAAATCCTGTCGTGGAAATCAAACAAAAGAAGAAAAAAATGCCGTTGGTATTGGGTGTGGAAAATAAGATTGTCGCTGCACCTATGTACGAACAACTCAACGGATGGGTCGAGTTCAATTGCATAGATACGCAAAAAAAAGCAAGTAAAATGAAGTTTGATAAGCCAAGTAGTAAGGATATTGGCGTGGAAGTACTGAAAAATAGCAATGGTACAATAGAGCGAACCACGCAGGTGTTGCAAATAGCGCAATACCAGACAACCGGGCGATATGAAGAAGGGGTACAGTTTCAATTAAAAACCTCCAATAGCGGTGGTATGTATGTTTTTGCCCTTAATTCGGCAAATAAAGTGCGTTTTTTATACCCTTATAATAGTGAATCACTAAAAAACTGCGATCAAAAACTAGGCATGGGCAAAGATATTGGGGTGTTGCCTGCGTCATTTGTAGTCGGCCGCGATGCGAATAAAACGACTACTTTACCAGCACCAGATTGTAGCACAACACCACCTACTGAACGGTATTTTACCATTACTGCACCAATGCCAGCGAGTAAAATGGAGCAATTTTGTGTGTTGCTGACCAAATCAGAGATTGATATGGATCGATTTACAAAAATGATGGAAAAGACCTCGGGGAGTTTACCAGAAAGGTTGGCTGCTGTATTGGGTGATAAAATGGTGGGTGCTAAGGAAGCCGGTTTGAAAATGAAGGACCACCATTTATTATTCGACACAGGTAATGCACCACAGCGTGTGCTTCCAGTGCTTTTTTCAATACTGCGCAAGTAGGAGTTTTACCACATTTTTTTACCACAACTGGATAAAATTATGCGTGGCGTACACTTTTTTCACCACAAAGTGCACATAAGGACACAAAGTTGCGTAGAATGTTATTTTTAAATACGAATTGTAAAAAGACATACAATTACGTGTACGCTACGCAACTTTGTGGACTATTATGGCTTTTGTGGTAGAAAAAAATGTGGTAGAAAAATGTGATAAAAAAAATTATTTGTGGTAAGTCTTCACCGCGTCAACGAATGCACGTACCCCATCCAAAGGCGTATCTGGATAGACCCCATGACCCAAGTTAACTATGTGTTTACCCCCAAATTGGCGGATCA
>JAAFHO010000546.1 GCA_013297575.1 Chitinophagales bacterium | reverse complement strand
TGAAAATTTTTCTTCTTCATTTTTTTTTTTCTTGTAGCCGAAGATCAAAAATGATGCCTTGATAATTTTTTGCTTGTTCAGATAATCGTTTTATCTCCTCCTCCCAGTCTCCCTTTGGATTTGAATAGGTAATTTCTATTGAGTCTTTTTGCAAACCCACAATGATTCCATTAGCATTAGCCTTGTCTAGATCATCAATATAAAGAAATTTATGAGTCATAATCTTTGAGTTGTTTTTTTGTCGCTTTAGGGATTTCTATTCTAAAGCATGTTGTGAAACTTTTTTCAGGGTCAATGATAAAAATTTTACCTCCATAGGTTTCAACTATATCCTTTACTATTTTTAAGCCTAATCCAGTGCCTATTAGATTTTCATCATTTGGGATGTCAAAGCCTGCCGGCTGAGAGGTAGTAAAGAACGCATTAAAGACCCTGATACGATTTTCTTCAGGAATGCCATCCCCGTTATCTGTAAATTCTACATATATTTTATTATCATCTTCACCAGCAATGATTTCAATCCTACCATCACTTGATGCCCTAATAATGGCTTTTTTAGAGTTTGTATATAAATTATAAAGAATTGAGGTCCATTCAGAGATATGCATGGGTACTGTTATCAAATCATAACTATCATAAAAACTTGATTTTATGTTTATATTGTATGTCTTTGCATCTTTTTCGATGACAGAAATAAATTTATTTATTATTTGAATAAGGTCAACTGGTTTCATCTCTCGACTAACGTTTTGAGAAATTGTAGTGTTGAAATAACCAGTATATGAGACAAGATGATTGAAACTTCTCTGTAATTGTTCCAAAATATCTATGGCTTCTACTTTTTCAACTAATATCCTAACCGCACTTATATAGCCATTAATAATAGGGGTATATTGTGTAACTTCATGTGTGAATTCGGCTATTGTAAGACCTAAAGATGCCAAAACCCTTATCATGCCAAGTTCATCTAAAAGCATTTTTATTTCTTGCCTCAGCTCTGTTGCAGCATTTTTGGCTTCCTTTTTTGTCTGCTCATCCCCCATTTCGATAAAACGCTCAATACGGTTTAGTAGTTCTTCAACAGACGTCCGTTCTTTAGTGCTACTGTGATCTTTACGTTTTAACGTGATTGCTTCTTGTAGGCGACCGCGTGCTGAAAAAAGCGATTGAGAAACGAAATACTGTAATTGCTCAAATGCTTTATTTTTTATCAACCCTTCTCGGCTAGTCGTTTCTTCAAGAATCATCTCAGTCCCTAAGTCAAGAATCTCTACAAATCCAAAGAAATTTTTATTTCGATAAGGAATATTTGTTAAATTTTTGTCTTTTTCTCCACTGTATCTTTTTATATCCATTCCAAGCCAATCATCATTTTTCTCTCCAAATGGAAGAACTCTAAAACCATTTCTATAAATCCTTACTCCTGAAGACTCCTCTGCAATTTTACGTATATTTCGAAGTTCTAATTTTGAAATATTTGAATAATAATCTTCTCTTTCATATATATAATAATATACTTTGAAATGTAAATTTACTACATTAGGGTAGTTATTTTGTTTTTCTTTGTAATAAATTGGATTTGCATAATCCTCTAAATTCAGACTTTCACTTTTAATACCATAAAACCCTTCGTGATTGTCAATATAGCCTTCGATTACGGCTAATGCTTTATCAAAAATCATTCTTTGTGGATCAGCAACAACAGCAACAGAATCTTTAACTTGTTTTAAAAACACTGTTTTAAAAGTCCCTACGGCGCTCAGGGCAATTTTCTTTTCTGCATTTAGTGCTATTTTAAGTTTTTTACTGCTTTCAGAAAGATATTCTGGTTGAAATAAGTCAGAAACATACCTATAAACTCGCTCAATAGACTTTTCTGTCCACGCATCACGAAGATTCTCAATGGTCAGGGTTGTGCCATTTTCTCGTTGTTTATTTATGCGTTCTACTGGGTTAGTAATTTCTGTTAAATCAACGTCCGCCTTGTATTTATTCCAATCTATTTCTAGCCTCAATGCAAAATCTAAGTCGGCTGTTTGAGTAATAATAATTAATTTTTTACCTAACCTTTGAGTTGCGAACCTTCCAATACCTTTTCTACCGGCTTTTTTCCGGCCATATATCAAAGAAGTTGGATTATGCACTTTATCAGATGAAGATATCGTCATAAAACCTCCAATGAGTTCATTAAATTTCATCCCAAGGCCATTGTCTTCAATCGTCAATGTGCCGCCCTCTGAATCAGTATCAACAAATGTAGCCTTTACTTCTGTTGCATCAGCATCATAGGCGTTTTTGATTAGTTCAGAAACAGCTGTTTCTTCTCTAACCATTAATTCTCTCCCAAGTCGATCTATCAATCCGGCATCCACGGTGAATGATACATTTTGGCTAAATTTAGATTCTTCTTCCATTTAATGATTTATTTCACTGTAAAGCATCCTAAAATCTAATTGCTTTCTCTCCATGAGCGCATCCATGTTGACCACAACTGACTCCCAATCGCTTTCTATTCTATATTCTCTGGAGAGAAGGAAATTTATTCCATTTAACATAAGCGGCTCAAATGTAAGATACTTTACAGTAATATTGTATGCAAAATATAAAATTTCTGTATAAAATATAAATTAAATCAATATTTTAACAATATTCGTACCAAATCTTTGCATGCACGGCTTATTGAGATACTTCCACACTAAATTTCCCCAAAAAAGAAAAGGAGTCACGCAACCGTAACTCCTCTAAAACAAAAACCTAGTCGGGATGACAGGATTCGAACCTGCGACCACACGCCCCCCAGACGTGTACTCTACCGGGCTGAGCTACATCCCGCTCTTAACACTTTAATATTGAACATTTAAGGTTAAATGCTCAATAATCACTACGACTTACTCCGATACATCCCCAACAACATCTTCGACAACTGCTCGTATCGGTTATAAAAATCTTGATAAATACTTCCTTCTAACAAACCCAAATCCGATACCAAGTGCAAAATCGCAACGCATTCGTACACCGCACTTCGGGCAAACGTAAACGACGCACGCTTATCCGCATCCGTCATTCTGCCGACCCCCTCGGCCAATAAAAGCACAGAATTCATACTGCTGCGCTTCCACTGCTCCTTGATCTGTACATCAATTACGGTGTTTTCAAATATGAACCTTAATACGTCCTTATTTAAACTACGGGCAACCTGATATACTTCCAGTTTCTCGAAATCGAACATAATAAGTCGGGCCTACTGGATTCGAACCAGTGACCTCTTCCATGTCAAGGAAGCACTCTAACCAACTGAGCTAAGGTCCGATCCAAAAGGAAGCGCAAAGGTAATCTGAACCTTGATATAATCCAAAACTGTGGAAAAAAAAATTAAAATAGCGCTTTTCATCGTACATTTGCGCCGCTTTGAGAAAACTGGCGATCGATATTGGCAATACCCGAACCAAAATTGGGATTTTTGAACACAAAAACCTCCTCGAAAAGGTGGCAAAAGGACAGTTTTCTACCGCAGAAATCATTGACCTAGCCAACCATTTTGAGGCAAAATACCTCATTATTTCGTCGGTAGCAGCACCAGATCCCGTTTTTGTGGCCACTTTAAGCCATCATTTTCACCTGGTCGAACTCTCCGCCGATACTCCTCTGCCTTTTATTAACACTTACCGCACGCCGCAAACACTCGGTAAAGATCGTTTAGCAGCAGTGGCTGGTGCAATGGCGTTGTTTCCACAACAAAATTGCCTCGTCGTGGATGGCGGTACTTGTATCAAATACGAACTGCTTACCGCCGATGGCCGATTCTTAGGCGGTAATATTGCTCCGGGACTGCTCATGCGCACGAAAGCAATGGCGCATTTTACAGCCCGATTGCCCATAGTGGATTTGGATATGCCGGTGCATGCAGTAGGCGATAGCACCGAAACAGCACTACAAAATGGTGCTTTTCGAGGCACAATCCTTGAAATTCAGGGCTTTTATGCGCTGTACGCCTCGGAATTGGGTAGTGATTTGTCCGTAATACTAACCGGCGGCGACGCCGAATTTTTAAATAAATACCTTTCTTTTACACCCCAGGTCGTTCAAAATGACTTGACTTTGATCGGTTTAAACGAAATTTTAGACCTAAACATTAAGCACTTTAGTAACACTTAA
>JAAFHO010000545.1 GCA_013297575.1 Chitinophagales bacterium | reverse complement strand
AGGATACCAAACCAAGGTATTCGAGTTTGTTTCCAGTGAACACACTGCTAAAAATATTATGATAACAGCAACAAAAGGTAGTAAACACAGCGCGAAACGGGAACAGGAAGCACTAGATCAAGTAGCCGCATTAAAAACTGAATTTGGGATTAAACAACATTTTTTGGAAGGATTGATATAATAGATGATTCGTGCAGTGGAAAAATACGAGCACCTGCCAGAATGTCACCAAGTTGAGCATAGGCACTAATATTGATAAGTTGGGGAGTCCCCCCCATCCCAGCAATACGCTGAAATTATATTAGTCCGCACTCAACAATGAAAGATGATATATTAATCCGCCTTTTACTCTCTCCCATTGCCTTATTATATGGCCTTGGTATATCCGCTCGCAACCTCATGTATCGAATGGGTGCTTTGCGTAGCGTAAAATTTAGCATGCCCGTGATTTCGGTAGGCAATATATCGGTAGGCGGCACGGGCAAATCACCACATATCGAATACTTGATGCGTTGGTTACATTCGTATATTGATGTAGGTGTGTTAAGTCGCGGATATGGCCGAAAAACAGTAGGATTTCGCGAAGTATTGCCCTTTGACCAGTCCACCGATGTGGGCGATGAACCCTTGCAATTTAAGAAAAAATTTCCCAATATTCCCGTCACTGTGAGCGAAAGTCGTGCATTGGGTGTGCCGCAGTTGATCAAAAATTATCCCAATACACAAGTAGTACTGCTGGATGATGCTTTCCAGCACCTAGCGGTGTCACCGGGGTTAAATATATTATTGACGGAGTTTTCCAATCCATTTACGCGTGATTGGTTGTTGCCGTCGGGTCGATTGCGCGAATGGCGCTCTGCTTACCAACGTGCCGATATTATCATCGTTACCAAATGCCCTGACGACCTTTCTCCTGCCCAAAAGCGCGAAATGCTCGCAGAAATTGACCCATATTCGCGTCAAAAAGTATTTTTTAGCAAATACAATTACGGTACTCCTTATGATATGCTCCGCCCGGATATAAAGCGGCCGTTGGACTTGGATACGGATATGCTGTTAATCAGTGCTATTGCCAATACGGACTATTTGCTGAATTATTTGGGCAAAAACGCCCATTCGGTGCATACTATTGAGCACGAAGACCACCATTTTTTCGATCTCGGCGATTTGAGCGATATGAAGCGCCGTTATGACGCGATTGCGTCGGACAATAAAGTGATTATCACAACCGAAAAAGATGCCACCCGCTTAGAATTGCACCAAGAATTTTTTTGGAAAAATGGCATTCAAGTACTGGTACTACCTGTTGAAGTTGATTTTTTGGATTCCGATGCTGCTGGTTTTAAAGCAGAGGTGCAAGGTTTTTTGGAACGATTTGAGGTGTGATTTTGAATCTTAGGAATGAAATTTATTCATATTTTGATTTTGGAAGTCGGGATAAAGCATAAGTAAACACATACAAGGTTTTATTATAAAAATTTTAGGTGCAGCGCACCGCAATATTTGTAGCAAATAGGCAAAATCAGATTTGAAGGTGCAGCGCACCGTAATATTTATTGCAAATAGGCAACCCAAAAGCATAGTATTTGCATCATTACTACAAAATACATTTAAATTATGACTAACAAATTTTTTACAACACTGCTACTTCTAGTGGCCAGTATCTGCACGAGTAACGCCCAAGAACGCCATATTTTATTTGGGCTCAATTATGGTGTCATAAAAACACCACATTATGGTTTTGGCACAGATAACAAGCAATTAATTTCCGATGATTATTTCCAAACAGGTAGTTACCAACTTGGCTTACAAACGCAAAAAGAGAATGGAAAAATAAGATCATATTCCATTGGAGGGCGTATTGGTATCGAAACGGAGCATATTGTGTTGGAGAAAGGCACAGAACAATATAGAAACACATATAAGGAAAGTAGTTTTACGGCTCAGGCAGAATTTAGCAAACCAGTTTGCGTCAATGATAAAATAGGAGGTGCTTATTTTGGTTATTTATATGGTCTTTCGTGGGAAAAAGCCAAAGTAAATTCCACTAACAACGAAATTTATCCACAGCAGGAAGCCAATACTAAATTTCGATTTGGATTTGTCCCTCGTGTCCAAAAAAGAATAGGCAAACGGGTACTGGTTGATTTGAGCGCTGCAATCAGTTTTGCATCCATCGCTTATGTCACTAAAGATATTGATGATCCAAGTTTACCTTTTGGCACGAAAAGGACGACCTTGCTCGATATGAGTACTGGCGTAGAAACTTTGCTCCGAATGGGCATTGGGATTCGGCTTTAATTGAGTATTCAAGATAGGGATAGTGATACAGATTTTACATAGCCAGCAGCCCGTTTTTGCTCAAAATGGATACTTGTTTTCCATACCAAAAAGGCTCAAATTCATCTAAACCCGCTGCTTCATAATCGGCTTTAACGGCTTGAAAAGTGAGTAATTCCGCATTAGTTACCGCTATTTTTTTCAACAAACCTACCAGCCATTCCCCTTGTGCTTTATCCACAGCGATGCTAAAAGATGCTTTTTTACCCTGAAAAGCGAGGGTAGCCACTTCCCATTGCATGCCTTTTTTGGTTTTGCTCGATACAGTGACCACGGGCGCAGTACCCAACCAAACCATTTTGGCGGTTGGTTTGATGGAGAAGGATTCCATGGTTTCTAATGATTGCGCGATGTACGTCTTTGGAATACTGGTGCGGGGCGTTTTAAAATCAAACCAATCTTGCAGGGGCAAGTCAAAACCAATACCGTGCATATAATTCAACAGCGATTTTTTTAGGCCATAACTAAAAGCATCATGGTCGGTGCCAGTCGGGTCGATATGCACAATATCGTTGTTCGCAAATGTACCGATTTGGTCGGTTTCTTTTTTTACTTTAAATTTTTCGGGCGCCATACCAACTGGGCTGTGGGCGGTCATCGCAAATTGATGCCAAAAACCTGATTGTAAAATACCAGTTTCAAACATTTGGCGCACCATTTCGAGCGAATCGATGGTTTCTTGTGCGGTTTGGGTCGGAAATCCGTACATCAAATAAGCATGCACCATAATGCCCGCTTCCGTAAAATAACGGGTTACACTGGCCACTTGTGCTACGGTTACGCCTTTTTGGATCAGATCCAGCAAACGATCGGAAGCCACTTCCAGTCCACCAGAAACAGCGATACAACCCGAAGCGCGGAGCAATAAACAAAGGTCGCGGGTAAAGTTCTTTTCAAAACGAATGTTTGTCCACCACGATACCGTCATTTTGCGCCGTATTATTTCAAGTGCTAAGGCGCGCATAAGGGCGGGAGGGGCGGCTTCGTCCACAAAATGAAAACCATTTTGACCCGTTTGCTCGATCATTTCCTGCATCCGATCGCAGAGCAATTGTGCTGTTAAAGGTTCATATACCTTGATATAATCGAGTGAAATATCGCAAAAAGTGCATTTTCCCCAATAGCAGCCATGTGCCATGGTGAGTTTATTCCAACGGCCATCGCTCCACATCCGGTGCATTGGATTCACAATTTCGAGCACCGAAATATAGTGATCGAGCAACAAATCGCTATAATCTGGCGTACCTACATCGGCTTGTTTGTAGTCTTTGCTCAGGCTAAAATTGAAATATTCCACTTTGCCATCCACGAGTGCAAAGGCGCGTTTGAGCAATTCCAAAGGGCGTTTGCCTTGTATATGTTCGATCAAATGTTCTATGGGTGCTTCGCCGTCGTCGAGGGTAATAAAATCAAAAAACTCGAATACCCGCGGCTCAGAAAGGGAGCGCAATTCTGTATTGGCAAAACCACCGCCCATAGCAATTTTCACATCGGGGTAATGCTGTTTGATCCATTGTGCACAACGGAACGCAGCGTATAAATTACCGGGAAATGGCACGGAAATCGCTACAAATGCAGGCTGTGCATCCAACATACGCCGACGGAGGGCTTGTACCAATAATTGATCAATATAGGTATAATCTTGCTGTAAAGCCTCGTATAACTCGTCAAATTGACTAGCAGATCGTCCAAGTCGTTCGGCATATCGGCTAAATCCAAAATGCGGATCCATACATTCCTGTATCAGATCCGACAAATCTTCTAAATAAAGGGTAGCCATATGTTTGGCTTTGTCTTGCGTTCCCATGCTGCCAAATGCCC
>JAAFHO010000544.1 GCA_013297575.1 Chitinophagales bacterium | reverse complement strand
GATGTGGAAGCCAATGGCGCAGATTTTGGCCAATTTACAGATAATTTTGCAGTACTTGCTACGGGTTTCTTGTTTTTGGAAAAAGATGAAAACATGGTGCTCCAATTGGGATCTGATGATGGTTCAAAATTATACATTGATGGTACATTGCTCGTGGACCACGATGGCCCGCACGGCATGGAACCTAAAGAAGTTGAAATCGCATTGCGCAAGGGCTTCCATCCTATTCGTATCGAATATTTTCAAGGGGGAGGCGGCAGAGGCATTTCGCTCAAATGGATGCGTGCTGGCGACCCCGAACTTCAAGTAATAGGCGCTACTAATTTCTACCACCAACGGGTAGAAGGAGAAGACCTCCCTGTTTTGGGCGGTGCGCAGCGGTTTATTCCCGGCGATGGTGCACCACTGAAAGACGTACATCCGTCCTACACGCTCTCGCAGGCGCGACCAGAAACATTTTTGCCCAAAGTAGCAGGTATGGACTTTTTACCCGATGGCCGTCTTGTAGTATCGACTTGGGATGCTATGGGCGGGGTGTATATCCTCGATAATGTGCAATCGGGCGATCCTAAAAAAATTACGGTAAAGCAATTTGCACGTGGGTTGGCCGAGCCATTGGGCTTGAAAGTAGTAAATGGTGAGATTTATGTCCTTCAAAAACAAGAATTGACCAAACTCGTGGACACCGACAACGATGGTGTGGCCGATGAATACCATTGCTTTGCCAAAGGTTGGCGTGCATCCTCCAATTTCCATGAATTTGCATTTGGGCTAGCGTACAAACCCGAAGAAGATGCTTTTTATGCAGCATTGGCTACGGCTATTCTGCCCGGCGGCGCGAGCGGAAGACCACAGATCCCCGATCGCGGTAAAGTGGTCAAAATCAATAGAAAAGATGGCAGTATTGAGTTTGTCGCACGTGGCTTACGCACCCCCGATGGTGTAGGCATTGGCCCTGATAATCAAGTGTTTATAGCGGATAATCAAGGTGATTGGTTACCTGCTTCCAAAATATTGCATGTAAAACCAGGCGCGTTTTACAATTCCTATACCGTGGATTCGCTGGGGGTAGCGGGTTTGCCTGTACAGCCTCCGGTGGTATGGTTGCCACAGGATGAAATTGGTAATTCGCCCACCCAACCTATTTTGTTGGACGAAGGCCCTTACCGCAATCAACTCCTGCATGGCGATGTTTGCTATGGTGGTTTGCAACGGGTATTTATGGAGCAAGTGGATGGAAATTACCAAGGTACTGTATTTCCATTTACGCAAGGATTGGAAGGTGCAACCCACCGTATTGTGCGCGGCCCCGATGATGCGTTTTATATCGGTATGATTGGTGCGCCGGGCAACTGGGGACAAGAAGGCAAACTTTGGTATGGCTTGCAACGCATGAAGTACAATGGCAATTCGGCCTTTGAAATGCTGGCCGTTCGTGCTAAAACGAATGGAATGGAAATCGAATTTACAGAACCCTTGCGCGAAGGCGATGGCTGGAATCCGGCACAATTTGCGGTGGATCAATGGTATTACAAACCCACCATCAACTACGGCGGCCCTAAAATGGATCTCACCACTTTGCCTGTTAAATCCGCTTCTGTTTCGCCAGACCGTAAAAAGGTGTTTTTGGAAATACCGGGTATCAAAGCAGGGCACGTGGTGCATATTCGGTTAAAAAACATCCCTTTGAGCGATCTTGGGCATGAAATATGGACTACCGAAACGTGGTACACTATGAATGCTATTCCGCAAAATAATGCAGGAACAGTAACCCAAGCACCTGCATTTACCGCAATTGCCGATAATACGTTGACACCGCAAGAAAAAGCAGCCGGTTGGCAATTACTTTTTGATGGTGCATCTATAACTCAGTTCCATAATTGGGGCAAAACCTCCCTTGGGAAATCGTGGGTGATTGACCAAAATGCCATTCACCTCGATGCCAAACCCAATCCGAACGGCCATTGGCAAGCAGCAGATGGCGGCGATATTATAACAGGCGAGGAATACCAAGATTTTGAATTGGAACTGGACTGGAAAATTGGCAATTGCGGCAATTCCGGTATCATTTATTATATTGTAGAAGATACCGCCAAATACGATTATGTATGGCAAACAGGCCCGGAAATGCAAGTTTTGGACAATAGTTGCCACCCCGATAGTAAATTTCCCAAACACCGCGCTGGCGATTTATACGATTTGATAGCGTGCAAATACGAAACGGTTAAGGCGGCTGGCGAGTGGAACCACGTGCGCATTATCAGCAAAGGTGGTAAAGTGGAGCATTGGTTGAACAACCGAAAACTCGTAGATTTCCAAATGCACAATAGCGATTGGGATAAATTGGTATCGGGCAGTAAATTCAAGGATATGCCCGATTTTGGCAAAGCGAAAAAAGGAAAAATCGCGCTACAAGATCATGGCGATCCTGTTTGGTATAAAAATTTGAAGATTCGGAGGTTGTAGGCTTGTATTGAATGGTATTTTGTTTTAATTTGGCGGTATCTGTGTTTAAAAGGGTGGATACCGCCAAATTGAGACACGTTCCTTAATCAGGCTGCGCCTGCATAAAATCATTGTATTCCTTTATGTCATACCGTATGTATTCCGATTTGGAATTCGATAAATTATCATATGCCGATTGTATCATTGCCTTGACGGCTGGGGGGACTTTATAGCCATAATCAATAGGTTCTATTAGAAACGAAGCATCGTAACTTATCATCAATAGTTTGGCTAATTCTGATAAAAATGAATTGGGGAAAGCATTTCTAATATGAAGTAATTGATCATATTCTTCATAATTAGTGCTTGGGTAAATATTAGTTATCTCCAATAATGTAAGGTTTTCAGAGTTCTTAAGATAAACAGATCCTTCTACATCGTGTTCGTTAGCACGCGGAATAATGAGCGTATCTATATTGGAATAATATGTGTTAATTTCACCTTTATATAAAACTTCATATTTATACCTGACCTGTAGAGGGATGTCACCATTTTTCCATAAAGTCGTTAATGTGTCATTCGTCAAGGTAAAGTGTGCAAAACTGACAAATGAATGCATTGATCCACTATAAAGTGTTGAATACTTCATAAATGAATTTTGCTTTTGAAATGGCCTCCAATCAAAACCTGGGAATTTTACTTCAAAATAACTGTTCCTATCATTTCTTTTTAGGTACTCATCTGGTAACTTTACAGAATGACTAAAACCTATGTTATACTTTGAAAGATCATATATTGAAACTGCAGTATCATTTGAAATATCGATATGGCAATTAATACTTAATTGCGCGGATATTGACTTGACGTTCAATACCAATAATACTATAAAAATTAGGTATAAATATATTTTTTTCATTTCTTAGGAGATTTAATGCTGCCTTTAAGTATTTTTGATGTGTTTGGTTTTGATTATTTTGAATCAATTATGTTCTTTGCTTTTTGAGCTGAGTATTTTATAAATGAGTATTCAGATTTTAGCGGTTCTTCTAATAGTTGATATAATTCTATTTTTTCTTCTGGTGTTAATACTTTTTTGAAATTCGCTTTTCTATTTACTCTAGCTAATTTGACACATACACTAAAGGCCGATAATGGGTGTGTCTCTAAAATAAAAGCATCTAATACTTCATTCCGGCTAAAATAGCCACTTAGCATATTAGGATTAGTAATCTTTGCAGGTAGTGTTCTTTGATTATAAATATCTAAAAATGCTAATCGATCATATTCATTTAAAGGCATCAATGAAAAAGATCTCTCGTTAGAATAAACAAAATCTGCCGTAGTATCAGAATCACTGCAATAAATCCCCACCTTTAAAGTACACTCAAATGTTTTTGAAAGTTCATTAGGGGATATCAAAAATTTATTTTGAGTAAATTTTAAAAAACTGCAATTTGTCCAGTAGGTTAAAGTATCTTTTGGTGACAAAGGGAATAAATATTCATGCCATTCACCAAAATTATACCAACTTCCGTCATCCAATCCAGTCCAGTTATTATCCTCGACGTCTTTAATTTGAAAATCATTTATGCCACCATATGCCATTGTGTGCTCAATCGTATCTGTGTTAATGACATTAATTTTGCAAAGAATTAACCCAATCGAGTTATATTTATCTAAGTCTGGATCTATGCTTAGTTCTACTTTAAAGTAATTTTGGGC
>JAAFHO010000543.1 GCA_013297575.1 Chitinophagales bacterium | reverse complement strand
CTACCCAATTCCAGTCCGATGACACCGCCACCAATGACTAGCATAGTTTTCGGTACAGCCTCGAGTTTGAGGGCTTCAGTACTGGTGATAACGCGTTGTTTGTCGTAGTTGAATGCTGCGGGGACAATGGGTTTTGAACCCGTTGCGATAATAATTTTTTGCGTTTGAAGGATAAGCGTTGCGCCATCGGCAGCGGCAACTTGTACCGTGTTTTTGGTCAAAATAGTACCGTGGCCAATATGCACGTCAATTTTGTTTCTTTTCATCAAGAACTCCACGCCCTTGTTGTTATCGAACACCACTTCGCTTTTACGCTTCATCATTTGCGCCATATTCACTTTCACCGAGCCTAAGTCGATGCCATGTGTTTCAAACGTATGTGTAGCATTATGGTAATGCTCCGAAGAGTCCAATAATGCTTTGGAAGGGATACAACCTACATTGAGGCAAGTGCCGCCTAAGTTAGGGTAACGCTCAATAATAGCCGTTTTCATACCCAATTGTGCACAGCGAATGGCTGCCACATATCCACCCGGCCCTGAGCCGATTACAATTACATCGTAGTTCATCTTTATTTATTTTTTCGATTTTTCCTAAACGATTTGACGGTATTAATAAACGCCAAATACAAATTACAAAACAAGGCCGCAAAGGTAAATGTTTTGGAATTAAGGACACCGTAAAATTAATAGAGATAACAGGAAAAGGTGCAGCGCACCGCAATATTTGTAGCAATGATAATTTTTGCGCGTTTTGAAGGTGCAGCGCACCGCAATATTTGTAGTAAATTTGCGCCCATGTCAGAAACAGTACTATTAACCGGTGCCGATGGATTGCTCGGAAGTAATACCACCCGCGAATTATTGCGCCGTGGATATAAGGTAAAAGCCATGGTTGAATACGGGAAAACCCCGGAAACACTCATGGGACTCGAAGGTGTTACGCTCTGTTACGGTGATTTGCTCAATACCGAATCTGTTGTAGCCGCCATGCAAGGCACTACTTTGGTGATCCATTGCGCAGCCAATACCAATGTAATGCCCGCCCGATCCGAAATCATCCGGCGGGTGAATATTGAAGGTACACAACACGTTATCCAGGCGGCTTTACAACTTGGAATTCGGCGTTTGGTGGCCGTTTCATCGGCTGTTTCTTTTGGTTATGGCACCAAAGAGCAGCCCGGCGACGAGACCCAACCCTATAAATCGGCGTTTATTGGCTTGGATTATATGGATAGCAAATACCAAGCCCATTGCGATGTGTTGGATGCGGTGAAAAATCAGAACCTGCCAGCCGTGTTGGTTTGTCCCACTTTTATGCTCGGGCCATTTGATAGCAAACCGAGTTCGGGTGCTATGTTGGTTGCCTTGTACAAAGGCAAAATACCCGGATACACGTCCGGCGGTCGCAATTATATCCATGTAAAAGATGCCGCCATTGGGGTAGTCAACGCCTTGGAAAAGGGACAAATAGGGGAAGCCTATATTTTAGGCAACAAAAACATGGACTATAAAGAGGCGTTTGCGCTCATGTGCAATGAGTTGGGCGTGCAGCCGCCTCGCCTGTATTTACCCAGTTTTGCGGTAAAAGCATTGGGTTTGTGGGGGACATTTTTGATCGATACCTTTGGCAAAACGCCCGCCCTCAATTACGGTATGGCCCTCAATAGTTGCATTGGATTTTACTTTGATGTATCAAAATCCATCCGCGACCTTGACCTGCCACAAACGCCTATTGAAATAGCCGTAAAAGACTCCTTTGAGTGGTTGCAACAAAATGGGAAGGTGTAATAACCCTAGTTTTTCCCCAAAAACTGCAAAAACCAATTCCGTTCAGTCAAATTGGGTTCTTCGATGATAGCGGTTTTGAACAGCTCGCAAGCCACGCGGTCGAACCTGTTCAAAGCAGATAATCGGCGGCCATATTTCACAATATTTAGATAGTTTTCGCGGTGATAGCCGATAATTTTTTTTCTACGCAGGAAATTGGTCATCGAGTCCAGCAGGGCATCCAACAGCCGGTGTTCGTCTGTTTCAAAATAAATTTTCATCAAAATGGTCTTGGCCGCTAGATGGAGTAATAAATCATTATAATCTGCTTTTTGAAGCAAACTAACGGCATCTGGGTAGTTTTTTTGACCATAAGCCAAACGCGCCCTACAATAACTGGACATTGTTTCGCGGTGTGCAGGCGCAATTTTGTTGGAATAGGTTTTGATAAAATAGTCCACCCATTCAAAAGAACCGAGTTTGATACCAATCGCCACCACATTGTGGAACGTAAAGCGATCCAGTTCTCCTTTTTCCAAAAGATACCCTTTTTCTAACGCTGCAATATAGAGATCAAACCCTTCTTGGGCAAAAGCCTCATCGCCGGCATTGAGTCTTCGGATACAGTAATTGAGGGCCAGCAGCACTATTTCACGGCATTCTTCGGGTGGAAACATGTCTTCCACTGTTTGGAGACTGGGTTTCAGGGTTTTAAAATAGTGGTCCACCTCGGGGTGTTTGAGCGAAAGACAACAATTATAATAGAGATTGATCTCGGGGGCCGATAGTAATTCGGGCGTTTGGCTTAGGTATTCGAGCAACCAATCTAACATGCCAAAATTGTATTCCACCTTAAAAACCCGTTGATGTGAAAGCAATTCAGCTGCCGTTTTGAGTTTTTTAAGGATAAATGATTTATCCAATTGGGTCGAAAGCCCTTGTAAATCCAGTTTTCGGGTACGCACACCTCCGCTAGCCAGTCGCAATAATTCGGCGCGGTATAAAAATTGTTGCTCCTGAAAAGTAGCGTCTTTGCGTGTGGTATCTTCAAAATAGGACTCACTTTTGGCCAGTACGTCGCCAGCCAAATGATCGAGCGACAAACCACGCAATGCCTGCACCAAATCCAGATGCGAGCGCCCTTGATCGGACTCCACTTTTTTGATACGCAGGTACTGATAGACCAATTCCTGCAAAAAGTGAAGGGCTATTCTAAACGTATTGCTATTGTAAGGCGTATTGGGCCATACTTCAGCGGCGGCTTTTTCGCGCGAGGGCGCTATGCCACTCGGCAATTGCTTCCTGATGGCTTTGTAGAGTAGTGCTACATCTTCCCGCTGGTTAAAATACGGTGATCGGGTACATTTTTCGATTTCCAGCAAGGCCGTTACCGGAAGCGCTTGCAATATTTGCCAAACGGGTGTATTTTCAAAGGGGTTTTTATCCGCCATACTGTTATTTACTTTTTGTAAAATTTGCCTGCGCTTGTGCTTCAAAACCGATGATTAAGTTTTTCGTACCTTTAGGAATGCCGCAGGGGAAATTACCTAAAATTTAGACTTATTTTAACATAATGGCAAAGTTAGATAAAATAATTATCTTAACGCCTATTTTTATAAAATATTGATTATTAATTTATTATAAAATTTTTATTTAAAATTTGTTTAACAATGATCTAAATTTGTATTTCCATCATTGCACATGATGCCCAACATTTGTATCATTAAAAAATATTCATCACCAATTATATAGTTCCTATGAAAGGTATTCAACTATTAGTAGCGGTTTTACTACTGCTTAATGTTACAGCCCAAGCCCAATCGCTTGATACGACGCGGCTCATCCAGTTTTTCTCTATACTGGAACCTGATGGGCTATCCCAAATCATTCCGCAATCGGATGGCGTATTTGGAAATGCGACCTTCGGCGATGACCTTAAAAACAATGTCATTATGGCCGAAGCAGCATTTCCTACTGTCGATCAACTGTTCTGTACCGACGATGG
Source organism: Chitinophagales bacterium (assembly GCA_013297575.1). Taxonomy (GTDB): domain Bacteria; phylum Bacteroidota; class Bacteroidia; order Chitinophagales; family Saprospiraceae; genus M3007. The sequence goes on along the minus strand of JAAFHO010000543.1, from coordinate 414 downwards.
TACAGATTTTACAGGAAAAATAGCGATCATTAGCCGTGGTTCATGTGAGTTTAGTGTAAAGGCTCTTAATGCTCAAAACAAGGGTGCCATTGCAGTTATTATTATAAATATTTCAAATTCAGTAATAAATATGGCTTCAGGGTCAGTTGGTACCCAAGTAACTATTCCTGTCATCATGATCCCTACTTCGATAGGTAATGCCTTATTCGCCGCGCACAACAATGGAGATAACATTACTTTGTCCTTAGGCCAGGCACCCGCCGGATTCAAATTGATCGAAGGACATATCCGACAAGACGAAAACAATAACTGTACCGTAGAATCCTCGGAGTTACCCGCTGTGAGCTGGCGTGTAGCAGTGACGAATAACCAAGGAAATACAAATGTACGCAGCACAGATATACATGGCCGATA